>JAIOJM010000302.1 GCA_019911785.1 Sulfuricella sp.
GGCGAACATCACCAACCTGCCCTGGCGGATCGATGAGGCGTCGATCGCAGCGGAGTTCCGCATCCCCCAGGTTCGATTGATCAACGATTTTCAGGCCGTGGCTTACGGCATCGAGGCCCTGGAAAGCCAGGATCTGGCGACTCTGCAAGCCGGCGCGCCGCAGGAATGCGGCGTGCGCGCGGTCATCGGCGCCGGCACCGGCCTGGGTGAAGGCTACATGGTCTGGCAGGGGGGCTATTACGAGGCATTTCCGTCAGAGGGCAGCCATGCCGATTTCGCGCCGACCGATGCGCTGCAAATCGAGTTGCTGCGCTATCTTGCCGCGCGTTACGGCCATGTTTCCTACGAACGGCTGCTGTCCGGCCCGGGTCTGGTGAATATCTTCGAGTTCCTGCGCGACAGCCGCGGCCAGCAGGCAACAGCGGAGCTGCAATCAGCGATGAAGGCCGGCGATCCGGCGGCGGCGATTTCGGACTGCGCGATGGGCGGCAAGGATGACCTGGCCGTGTCGGCGCTCGACCTGTTCGCGCGCATCTACGGTGCGGAAGCCGGCAACCTGGCACTCAAGGTGCTGGCGCGCGGCGGCGTATACATTGCCGGCGGCATCGCAGCGCAGATCATGGGCAAGCTGAAGGATGGCGAATTTCTGCGCGCATTTGCCGACAAGGGGCGCTTTGCCGGGCTGCTGGGGGGTATTCCCGTCCATGTCGTGCTCAACCCCAAGGTGGGCCTGCTGGGCGCGGCGAGAGTGGCAGAGAGGATCGTTCTATAAAAAAGCGATTGGCCACGAATGTTCACGAATCCCCTTCGTGTTAGCATTCGCTGCCAACTAAAACATGCTCACAGGGAACACGAATGCACTGGATCGCACCATCCGAACGGGACACCGCCACCGATACCCTTGAAAAACGCCTGTGGAATACCGCCGACCAGTTCCGTGCCAACTCCGGGCTGACTGCCGCGCAGTATTCCGCCCCGGTGCTCGGTCTCATCTTCCTGCTGTTCGCAGAGACTCGCTTCGCACAACGCCGCGCTGCCTTACTCCCCTCTCCCCTCGCGGGAGAGGGGCTGGGGGAGAGGGGGAGCCGTCGTGCCTCCCGTGCCGATGACCCCGCCGCCTACCATGCGGAAGGCGTGATCTTCCTGCCGCAAGCGGCCCGCTTCGAGCATTTGCTGAACCTGCCGGAAGGCGCGAACGTCGGCCAGGCGATCAACGACGCGATGGCGGAAATCGAAAAGCACAATCCGCAACTGGCGGGCGTGCTGCCGCGCACCTACCAGATCTTCACCAGCACCCTGCTCAAGGAACTGCTGAAGAAAGTCTCCGAGATTCCCGTCAGCCTCGACTACGATGCCTTCGGCCGCATCTACGAATACTTTCTCGGCGAGTTCGCCCGCACCGAAGGCCAGAAGGGCGGCGAGTTCTACACGCCCAGCTCCATCGTGCGCCTGCTGGTCGAAGTGATCGAGCCGTTCCACGGGCGCATCCTCGACCCCGCCTGCGGCTCAGGCGGCATGTTCGTGCAGAGCGCGCGCTTCGTCGCCGAGCACCAGAAGAATGCCGCCGACGAACTCTTCATCCACGGCGTGGAAAAGACCGACGACACCGGGCGCCTGGCGCGGATGAACCTCGCCATCCACGGCCTCGAAGGCGACATCCGCCACGGCGGCCACATCAACAGCTACTACGACGACCCGCACGAAGCGGTTGGAAAATTCGATTTCGTCCTCGCCAATCCGCCGTTCAACGTCAACGCCGTGGACAAGGATCGGCTGGCTTCGGAGGTGGGCCGTGACGCTCAAGGAAAGTCCCGCCGTTTCCCCTTCGGCCTGCCGCGCACCGACAACGCCAACATGCTGTGGATACAACTGTTCTATTCCAGCCTCAACGACAAAGGCCGCGCCGGATTCGTCATGGCGAATTCCGCCTCTGACGCGCGCAGCAGCGAACAGGAAATCCGTAAACAATTGATCGAAGCCCGCGCCGTGGACGTAATGGTCGCCGTCGGCCCCAACATGTTCTACACCGTCACGCTGCCTTGCACGCTGTGGTTCCTGGATAAAGGAAAGAAAGGCACACCGCGCGCCGACACCATCCTCTTCATCGACGCCCGCCACATCTACCGCCAGATCGACCGCGCCCACCGCGACTGGTCGGATGCGCAGATCGGCTTCATCGCCAACATCGTGCGCCTGTATCGCAATGAAGCGCCGGACTACACCCTGGGCGGCGAAGAAACAGCCACAAAACTCGCCGAACTCTTTACCCCCTCTCCCCTCGCGGGAGAGGGTTGGGGAGAGGGGGAAATTCGCTACCGAGACATCCCCGGCCTGTGCAAGGCCGCCACCCTCGCCGAGATCGAAGCCCAAGGCTGGAGCCTCAATCCCGGTCGCTACGTGGGGGTGGCAGCGGGGGAGGAAGTCAGCGACGAAGACTTCAAGGAAAAGCTGGAAGCGCTGAACGAGGAACTGGAAGTGCTGAATTCTGAAGCACTGGAATTGCAATCCCGTATCGCGCAAAATGTCGCATCTCTACTGGACTGATTTGAGGAGGAATAGCATGAACACCGAAACCATCGAAGACACCGTCCTGCACCTGCCGCCGCAACAACGCGCCGAACTTGCGCACAAGCTGCTGTTGAGCCTGGAAGAACAAAGCGAGGATGAAATTGCCGAGGCATGGCGCGTCGAAGCGCTGCGCCGCTCAGCGGAAATTGACAGCGGATTGGTTGATACCGTTTCTTCTGAAGAGGTCAGTGCCGCCGCCCGTGCGTTGTTGAAATGAAATACCGGCTTCACCGTGCTGTAACCAGCGAGCACTTCGATAACATCGTCTTTTACGAAAACCGATTGCCCGGCTTGGGTGCGGATTATCTCAACGAGTTCGAAACGGTCATGGCGCGTATCTGTACTGCGCCCAATTTTTATCCGGCGATAGCCGCCCCCGATATTCACAAAGCCGGGTTGAAGCGTTTCCCCTTTCATTTCATCTACCGCGTGATGCCCACGCAAATCATCGTGCTTGCCGTGGCACATCAGCGCCGCCGCCCGGCTTATTGGATGGGGCGGATAGCGAAATGAGCCTGCCCCAAAACATGATTGCCGAAATCGGACAAAGCGTAGGTCGGGCTTTAGCCCGACATGTCGGGTTGAAACCCGACCTACAGATGAATGCCCAGGCGCGCGAACTGGAGGCGACTATCGCGGCGAATGTGGCGGAGATTCTGGAGGCATGACAGTGGCAAGGGATTGGCCAACCGCAAATCTTGGAGACGTTATCGACTTGTTCGATTCTCAACGCGTGCCGCTGAACAGTCGGCAACGGCAGGAACGACAAGGCAAGTTCCCTTACTACGGAGCGCAGGGCATCATCGACCATATCGATGGATATATCTTCGATGGTCGTTACATACTCGTTGCGGAAGATGGCGAAAATCTGAATAGCAAGAAGCTCCCGCTTGCACTCTTTGCCACCGGAAAATTCTGGGTCAATAATCATGCCCACATCCTTCGGGGGAAGCCCAACGTCGCTGACGATACGTATCTTCTCGCCTGTCTAAATAACGCCGACATCAAGCCATTTGTGACCGGCGCAGCCCAGCCGAAGCTGTCACAGGCAAATTTACGACTGATTGAAATTCCGCTGCCACCAGTCCCAACCCAACGCCGCATCGCAAGCATTCTCTCCGCCTACGACGAGCTGATCGAAAACAACCAGCGGCGCATCCGCATACTGGAAGAAATGGCGCGCAGCCTCTACCGCGAATGGTTCGTCCATTTCCGCTACCCCGGCCACGAATCCGTTCCGCTCGTGGATTCACCGCTTGGGCAGATTCCGCAGGGGTGGGAGGTGAAAAAGCTCGGTGACATTGCCGAAGACATGCGCCGCAACATCCCGAAAGGGCGGCTCGACGAACCCCAGCCCTACGTCGGTCTCGAACACATCCCGCGCCGCTCACTCGCGCTTGACTCATGGGAGATGGCGTCTGAACTCGGCTCGAACAAGCTGAAATTTAAAAAAGGCGAAGTCCTTTTCGGCAAGATTCGGCCTTATTTCCACAAAGTCAGCGTCGCGCCGTTCGACGGCTTGTGCTCTGCTGACACCATCGTTATCCGCGCACGGCAATCCGAGCACTACGCCATTGTTGTGGGCTGTGTTTCAAGCGACGAGTTTGTCGCGCATGCGACCGCCACCTCAAATGGATCGAAAATGCCGCGCGCGAATTGGAGCGTGCTGAAAGAGCAACCCATCGCCATCCCGACCAGGGAGGTTGCACACCAATTTTCGGCAGCAGTGGACCCAGCCATTCGGCAAATGCAAACGCTCATTTTCCAAACCGCCAACCTCCGCCTTACCCGCGACCTACTGCTGCCGCGCCTGCTGTCGGGGCAGGTAGAATTGGCTACTGACACTCCGGCCATAACGGCATAAAATGCGCGTAGCTACTGACTATACTTAATCATAATGAACCCGATCAACGAACTACGCTTTGCCGTGAGCGACCGCATCAACGATGTGGAGGTCGGGCCTGCGCACGTCTCATTGGCACTGTTGGGCGAGTTTCAGAAGGATGTGAGCGAGTTTCTCAAAGGTACAGGGCGCGATGTTGATCCGGCTCAGGTACTGGTCTCGGTGGAAGATGGATCGCTGGCGTTAGTGGCTTCTGGATTGCTTGCAGCAACTTCCTTGTGGGCTGACATAGAACACCTGAAATCTCCCGATTCTCTCAGTTTGATTGATGCCAAGCGCGCTGCGGTTGTTGAGCGCTGGCAGGCAAGTGCCAGGCAGAACCCACACCGGCGTTATTTGGTTGCGGATCGTGCCGCTCAGGTGGGCTTCTCTGTGGATTCGGCATCCGACTACCGCAGGGTTGAACAGGTTTGGGTGCATGTCGAAAAGTACCTGCACGGCCGGGTTATTGATCTGGGCGGCAAAACCAAGGCCAATGTTCATCTTGAACTGGAGAGCGGAGAAACCTTGACGGTTGCGGCGAGCCAGGATTTGCTGGCCCAAGATGAGCATAACCGCTTGTACCGCCCGGCACTGCTGCATGTCACGGCTGAGGAAAATCTGCTCACGGGCGCTTTGCGTAATTTGCGCTTGCTGGCTTTCGAGGCGCATCAGCCGAGCTATGACGAGGATGAGTTCAAGCGCATGGTCGAGCGGGGTACGCAGGCCTGGGCGGATGTGCCTGATTCCGCGGCTTGGCTGGAAACGCTGCGGGGAGGCAAGGAATGACGGCTGCCGTGTTGCTGGATACCAGTTTCCTGATTTCACTGGTTGACGGAAGACGGCCTAATCATTCCATCGCGGCGCAGTATTACCGCATGATGCTTGAACAGCAGTCCCCGATGTTTTTTTCCGCTATCGTCGCTGCCGAGTTTGCAATCAAGCAACCCATTACCGACCTTCCCCTGAAAAATTTCCGCTGTATCCCTTTCAATATCCCGCATTCGACAGAAGCTGCGCGTTTGTGGAATCTGCTTGTTCGCGACAGCGGCGATAATCGCGCCGTGGTGCGCGATGACATCAAGCTTATGGCACAAGCAGCTCATGAGTCGATTCCATTTATCCTGACGGAAGATGCATCAACCCTTTACAAATACTGTGAGCGATTGCGAGATACAGGGGCGTTGCACGTCAGGGCAATAAGACTTGTTGATGGTTTTGATTCGTGTGTATTACGCGAAGATGGCCAGCGCGGGTTGAGTCTGGATCAGTCGGCAACTGATGCCGAATAAGCTGTACCAAAAATTCCCAAGTGCAAAGTCGGAAGCAAAAAGGCTGGAGCCATAGCGCGCCTTCTTTTCGCTTTCTTTTTTTGGCTGGGAATCGAAGGTCGCGCCCCGAATTTCTTTGTTGCAGCGGGCGTGGCTGCAGCAGTGGGAGAGGCGGCACAGTACACGCGAAACAAGGGGCTGGATAAATCGATCTACAAGGAATTTGTGATTAGCCATCTGCGAAGTATGGGGCCAACGACACGTCAAGGACTTGAGCAGTTATTACTGCCCATGCTGCCCCAAGTGCTGCCACCTCAGCAAAAGTTGAATAGAGTTAAAAATTTGCTGGCTGAGATGAGCAGGGAAAAAACGGTAAAGTCGCTAGGCGGGGGGCCAAAGGCGGTATGGTCATTGGTTGTAGAGAAATGAAAATCACCATTGGAATAAGTACATTTTTATCCAATTTTTATCCGGTTTTATCTGATTTGCAAGGTTGGTATGTTCTTTAATTAATTGTTTGTAAAAGGAATCGTGGTCGGATAATTAAGCGAGAGTCCGGAAAATTTAGCCCATTCAAGACATGACTTACACAGAAGATAGCCTCGTTGAGCAACCCGCAATCCAGCTCTTTGCCGAGCTGGGCTGGGAGACGCTGTCGGCTTCGGATGAGGTGCTGGGTACGGCTTCCCCCTCTCCCCAGCCCTCCCCCGCGAGGGGGGAGGGGGTTTATTTGGGGCGCGAGACCAAATCCGAGGTGGTGCTGGCAGCGCGCTTGCGCGATGCCTTGGTGCGGCTGAATCCATCCCTTCCACTCGAAGCAATCGCCGCCGCCGTCGATGAGCTATCCCGTGACCGCTCTGCCATGACGCCAGCCGCTGCGAACCGTGAGCTATGGGCGTTGATGCGCGACGGGGTGAAGGTGTCCGTGCCTGATGCGGCGAAGGGCGGGGTGAAAGCCGAACGGGTGCGGGTGGTGGATTGGGACAACCCTGCCGCCAACGATTTTCTGCTGGTGAGCCAGATGACTGTCGTGGGCCAGCTTTACACCTGCCGGCCGGATTTGATCGGTTTCGTGAATGGACTGCCGTGGGTAGTGATCGAGCTGAAGAAGCCGGGCGTGCCGGCCAGGCAAGCCTTCGACGGCAACCTCACCAGTTACAAGCATGCGCAGAACGGCATCCCCGCACTGTTCTGGTCGAATGCCCTGCTGATCGCTTCCAACGGCACGGATAGCCGCGTCGGCTCGCTCACTGCCGACTGGGAGCGGTTCTTCGAGTGGAAGCGCGTCGAGCGAGAGGATGAGCCGCGCCGCGTGTCGCTGGAAGTGATGCTGCGCGGGCTGTGCGAACCTTCGCGCCTGCTCGATCTGGCGGAGAATTACACGTTGTTTTCCGAGCACAAGAGCGGGCTGACCAAGATCATCGGGCAGAACCATCAGTTTATCGGCGTGAATAATGCGATCCGTGCCATGCTCAGGGCGCGCGAGGAAGGCCACGGGCGCGGCGGTGTGTTCTGGCAGACGCAGGGTTCCGGCAAGAGCTTTTCGATGGTGTTCTTCGCGCAGAAAGTGCTGCGCAAGATTCCGGGCAACTGGACGTTCGTAATCGTCACCGACCGGGTGGAGCTGGACGAGCAGATCGCCAAGACCTTTGCCGCCTGCGGCGCGGTGAGCGATGCGCAAGCCAGCCATGCGCAAAGCGGGGCGCAGTTGCGCGAACTGCTTGCCGGCAACAACCGCTATGTGTTCACCCTGATCCATAAATTCCAGACTGCCGAGATGCTGTGCGACCGGCGCGACGTGATCGTGCTGACCGACGAGGCGCACCGCAGCCAGTACGACACGCTGGCGCTGAACATGCGGACGGCACTCCCCAATGCGATGTTCGTCGCCTTCACCGGCACGCCCCTGATTGCCGGCGAGGAACGCACCCGCGAGGTGTTCGGCGATTATGTTTCCATTTACGACTTCCAGCAGTCGGTCGAGGACGGCGCGACGGTGCCGCTGTTCTACGAGAACCGCACGCCGGAACTGCATCTCGACAATCCTGACCTGAACGATGACATCTACGAACTGATAGAGAACGCCGATCTTTCCGAAGATGCCGAGAAGAAGCTGGAGCGCGAGCTGGGGCGGCAGTATCACCTCATCACCCGTGATGACCGGCTGGACACGGTGGCGCAGGACATCGTGCGGCACTTCCTCGGGCGCGGTTTTCAGGGCAAGGCGATGGTGGTATCCATCGACAAGGCGACCGCGTTGCGCATGTATGACAAGGTGCTCAAGTATTGGCCGAAAGATGACCACACCGATATGGCGGTTGTAGTCTCGGCAGGGCAAAACGAGATCGAGCAGATGGCGAAGCTCGGCATTGACATCGTGCCGCACCGCAAGCGCATGAATGAGGAGAAGCTGGACGAGAAGTTCAAGGACACCGCCGATCCGTTAAGGTTGGTGTTCGTCTGCGCAATGTGGTTGACCGGCTTCGATGCACCGAGCTGTTCCACCGTGTATCTCGACAAGCCGATGCGCAACCACACGCTGATGCAAACCATTGCCCGAGCTAACCGTGTGCATCCCGGCAAGCACAGCGGCTTGATCGTGGACTACGCCAATGTGTTCGCCTCGCTGGAAAAGGCGCTGGCGATTTACGGCAAGGGTGGCGGCGGCGAGATGCCGGTGCGCGACAAGAAGGCATTGGCGGATGAACTGCGCTATGCGGTGAATGACGCGAATGTGTTTTGTTTGGAACATGGCATCGCCTTGGCGGAAATCGAGAATATGCCGACGGCCAACTTTGCTCAGGCGGGTGCGATTCAAACTGCCGCCGACCGGCTGATGGCGCCGGAGTCGATCAAGCGCGACTTCCTTGCGCTGGAGGCATTGGTTCGCAGCTTGTATACCGCGGTGAAGCCTGATCCTGTAGCCATCGAGTTTGCGCAACGCTGCGGCTGCCTTGCCGCGATTGCCGAGTGCATTCGTACCGTAACCGACCCTCCGGATATTTCGCACATCATGCAGGGCATTCAGGATTTGCTGGATGAATCCATTGCTGCCGAGCCGTTCAAGATTCAGCAGCCGGCACAAGGTTACGGCCAGATTGATTTATCGAAAATCAATTTTGAGGCGTTACGTAAACGCTTTGAAGACAAGAAGCCGAGCAATACCGATGTCGAGCGGTTGAAGGCAGCGGTGCGCGCTCAACTGGAGCGCATGGTGCGCCTCAATCCGACCCGCGCCGATTATCTGGCGAAATTCCAGGAACTCATCGAAGGCTACAACTCGGGCAGCCGCAACATTGACGAAATTTTCAAGGAGCTGCTGGCGCTGTCCACTATTCTGACGGAAGAGCAGACGCGCCATGTGCGAGAACATCTGTCCGAGGAAGAGCTGACCATTTACGACATCCTGACCCGCCCAGCGCCAGAGCTGGCCACCGAGGAACGCGAAGAGGTGAAGAAGGTCGCGCACCGTTTACTGGAAAAGCTGCACAAGCTGCTGGTGTTGGGCTGGCGGCAGAAGATTTCCACCCGGGCCCGCGTGAAGATCGAGATTGAGAATGCTCTCGATGAAGGCTTGCCGCGTGCTTATTCCAAGGAAATTTACGAAGCCAAATGCGCTGCTGTTTTCGAGCATGTGTATCAGAGCTATCAGGGCGAGGGGCGCAGCGTCTATGCTTTGTGACTGGATGCGGTTCCGAGCGTCCGCTTAGCGTCGAACCGACTATCGAGGCCGGCAGAACCGGGTCGAATACTGTGTTTGTCCTTGACTATTCGTGGTTAATCAATATTTTTTAGAGGGTAATGGCACCTGCCCAGTGGGCGAATGCCGTGGCAGGGATGCCGCAGTCCTGCTCGGTTTCTTTCAATGATACCAGTCTGTCGTAAAGCATCCGCGCTTCATGCTTCAGTGCCAGCATGTTCAGGCACTTGAGTATCCGGGTAATGCGCAGGTGGTTGTGGCTGGGGTGGGTGAACCAGAGTGATTTGCGCTGCTCCCAGTTGGGCGCCTTGTTAATGCTGTCCGGGGTTCTGGTCAGGCCGTAAAAACCCAGCATGCGGTCGAAAGCGCGCAGCAGCTGTTTTCGTAGCGCCGGGTTGCTGCGGAATTCGGTGATCTGTGCGGCGTCCAGTGTGGGGGCGGTGGGGTTGGCGCCGCTGATGCTGGTCAGCGGGAACAGCCACTGGATGAAATTGTGGGTGTATTCCAGCCATTCGTCGTCGTGCGCCAAAATTTCGTCGAATGTCCTGCCGTGATCGTCCGGCGCGGTGCCGAGATGGAAATCGACCAGCGGGCTAGCCACAGGCATCAGCCGCCGGTCAGCGACATGAAGCGAACCACCTGGCCCGGTTTTTCGTTGAATTCGTGGCGCATGGGCTTGAGTTCGATGGCGGAGCGGATTGCGGCGGCCAGTTCGTCGTCCGAAGCGCCGGCACGCAGCAGGGGGCGCAATTCCAGGCTTTCGTCCTGTCCCAGGCACATGTACAGGGTGCCATCGACCGATAACCGGACACGGTTGCAGGTATCGCAGAAATGCTGCGACATCGGGGTGATGAAGCCGACGGTGAAGGCGCCATCCGGGGATTTCAGGTAGCGCGCCGGGCCGCCGCCGGCCATGACGCCGTCGATCAGTCCGAAGCGCCGTTGCAGGCGTTCCTTGACGGGCTGAAGGTCAAGATATTGGGCGTTCCTGCCGGTTTCGCCCATCGGCATGGCTTCGATCATGCGCAGGGTGAAGTCGTGCTGGATGCAGAATGCCACCATGTCGTCGATTTCGTCGTCGTTCACGCCGGCCATGACCACCATGTTGATCTTGATCGGGGCAAAGCCGGCTGCCTTTGCGGCCATCAATCCTGCCAGGACCTGATCGAGGCAGTCGCGCCGCACGATCTGGCTGAAACGCTCCGGATTGAGGGAATCCAGGCTGATGTTGAGGCGGGAGATTTTCGCTTGTTTGAGCTCCACGGCATGCTTGGCAAGCTGGGTGGCGTTGGTGCTGAGGGAGAGGTCCTTGACGCCGTCGATGGCACTCAGGCGGCGTGCCAGATCGGGCAGGTTGCGGCGCAGCAGGGGCTCCCCGCCGGTCAACCGGATCTTGCTGACTCCGAGGCGGGCAAATGCACCGATTACGCGCTCGATTTCGTCAAAGCTGAGCCATAGTTCGGGCTCCTCGAAACCCTTGTAGCCTTCCGGGATACAATAGGTGCAGCGCAGGTCGCAGCGGTCGGTGACCGACAGGCGCAGATACTCGACGTGTCTGCCGAAACGGTCTTGCAAGATAGGTTCGCTGGCCATGATGGCTTTCTGAAGATGATAAACACTCCGAAACGATATCCTTATCCTATTTGCAGTGCAAAGCAATAGGTGGATAGTAGTAATCCCTAGTAACTATGATGAATAAAGTGAAGACGAGTAATGAGACTGGCAGACAAGACGGATTTTTCAAGTGACTGTAGACAATGCCCGAGATTGGCAGGATTCCTGGAGCAGGTGCGCAGCGATCATCCCGATTACTACGCCAGGCCGGTGCCGCCTTTTGGCGCTGAGAATCCGCAGTTGCTGATCGTCGGCCTGGCACCGGGAATGCATGGGGCCAACCGCACCGGCAGGCCGTTTACCGGGGATTTTGCCGGCATATTGCTGTACCGGACGCTGCACGAGTATGGCTTCGCCAGCGCACCGGATTCGGTCAGCGCGGCGGACGGGCTGGAATTGATCGGCTGCCGCATCACCAATGCGGTCAAGTGCCTGCCGCCGCAAAACAAGCCGGAGCCTGCTGAAATCAGGCAGTGCAACGGCTATCTGGGCGGGGAAATCGCCGGTCTCGGAGAGGGGGCCGCGATTCTTGCGCTGGGCACGATCGCGCACCAGGCGGTGCTGCGCGCGCTGGGGCTCAAGCTCAAGGATTTTTCCTTCGGCCATGGCGCGGTGCATGCCCTTCCCAGGGGAATGACCCTGTACGACAGCTATCATTGCAGTCGCTATAATACCCAGACCAGACGCCTGACCGCGGAAATGTTCGAGTCCGTATTCGCCAACATCCGCAACAACTTGCCAAGGAGCTGACATGCCCTACGTCAATATTCGCATCGCCGGCACGCTCACCCGCGAGCAGAAGCAGAAAATCGCCGAGGAAGTCACCGACACCCTGGAGCGCATCGCCAACAAACCCAGGTCCTATACGGTTATCTCCTTCGATGAGATGCCCTATGAAAACTGGGCGTTTGCGGGGAAACTGTTGGACGAAGAATAGCAGCGGCTTGTCGGAGCTACCATGCCGAAGACACTGGCAGTTCCAGCTTTTTGCACTATATTTGGATTGGAGGCCCGCTCTCATGCAAGGGTCATTTGCCAGTAACCACCAGCCAGGAGGAAAAGAACCATGACGGACGTAGTGAAAGTGATCGAAGTGCTCGCACAATCCGAAAAAAGTTGGGAAGATGCAGCAGCAAAAGCGGTGGCGCGTGCGGCCAAAACTCTGCACAACATTAAATCCATCTACATCCAGAATTTCGAGGCAAAGGTGGAGGGCGACAAGATTGTCGAATACCGGGTAGATGCCAAGATTTCGTTCCTGTTGACCGAGGAGTAGGCCGAAAGCTCCAAATCTGTCGCGCATTGCAGGCGCTCCGAATTAGGCGGAGCGCCGGTGTTGCTTCGTTTGTACGGGTTCAAGGCTATGGATTTCTGGCGGCCATCAGTCAGTTACGGGGGCTCAATCAGGTTCTTACC
>JAIOJM010000303.1 GCA_019911785.1 Sulfuricella sp.
GTAGCAGTGATAGGCTTTGCCTTCGTCCAGGAGTTGCTGGAGCACTGCCTTGTAGCGCTCCATGCGCTGCATCTGGTAGAACGGGCCTTCGTCGTAGCCGAGGCCGAGCCAGCTCATGCTGTCCAGAATGGCCTGCACCGATTCTTCGGTGGAGCGCTCCAGGTCGGTGTCTTCGACGCGGAGGATGAAAGTGCCTTTGTGCTTGCGCGCGTAGGCCCATGAAAACAGGGCGGTGCGGGCGCCGCCGATATGCAGGTAGCCGGTAGGGCTGGGTGCGAAGCGAGTGCGGACCATGTTATTTTACAGGGGGATAAAAGCGCCTATTTTACGACAATCGCAGATAATCTTAATAGAAATTGAGCGGGCTGATTTATTGACCTTTTCCGGACGATATGATCTAATTGCGCCTCTTTTTGGGCGGTTAGCTCAGCGGTAGAGCACTGCCTTCACACGGCAGGGGTCGCAGGTTCGAACCCCGCACCGCCCACCAAGTAACTAATGGCTTAGGTTAAACCCTTGGCCATTTTTGTTTCCGGGGTACGCCAGTCGGCGTTTTTGGAAGACTTGTTTCCCAGTAGCCACTACTGAAGTTTATCCCTGCTGATCGAGCGGCGAATACTGCACGGCGAATCGATTCACCAAAACCCCAAGCGTTGCGTTGCTCGCTACCGCATCGTGCGGCACCAGCAAATACTTCCAGGGTTTGCCACCGTTTTGGGTGGAATAGGTGCTGGCATTTTTGCACCACACCACCGCCGCGTTGGCCTTGGCCTTCACCTCGGGGATTTCCATATCCTTTGCCGCCTTGGTTTCAATGATCAGGTTCAGGTCTGCGGTCGTAGCCGCGAAGTCGGGCAGGTACTCAGGCTGATTCACCCCCGCGCGATAGTAGATGTTGAATTGGCCGGCAACCGGCCGGAGCCAGCGGCGGGCATCGCGTTCGAGTATTCCCGCCAGGACGCGCTCGGTATCCGAATGAAATTTCTGTACTGGGTAGGCGCATTTGGCGAAGCCGCCGTACACATACTGTGCGATCTTGCTCTTTTCCTCGGGTGCCTGATGCAGAGGCCGCACGTCGCCTTGCGCAGTGAACGCGCAGGGCTTGAGGGGCGTGAAGCCCTGGCTCACCACGACATCGGATTCCGACACATCTTCATGGTAGTGCCGGGCCATTTGCAGGTGGATGTTTTCCGCAATTTTCTTGCCATAATTGCCCAGGATATTGTGCAACTCTTCTTCGGTCTTCAGGTAACTCTTGAAATGTGCAACTGCCTGCACAGACAAGTCGTAAATAAAATCCGCGTGGTCATCGTAAGAAATGTCGTCATAGTTGATCAGCTCGCGCACGATGTAGTTTTCCAACCGGTCTTCCGCCACGGATGAAGATTCGCCGTACTGAATCTGTTTGCCGGTTCTCAGCCCCTGGCCGATCAAGGCTATGTCCTGCGGCTGAAAATTCATCTTTGACACATTGAGCTGAAAAGCCTCGTAGCCGCTCTTCACCGGCCCTTTTGGCACGACTGAAATGCGCGGAATATCGATAGTGTGGTCAACGAATGCCGCAACGGTTTTCTTGACGATCTCCTGCACCGCCTGGGGCTCGCCAGCCAATAAATCGCTTTGCTTCGGCATCATGCGCACCTGAACGCGCTTGGCAATCTGCTGCTGGATATCTTCTTGCGCCAAAGATGCGCTGCTGGGCACGACGGATAGTCCTTGCTGTTTCTCCCGGCTGATTTCCGCAATCACGTCCATTGCCACCTGAGCGATTTGCCGTTCCTCGCTCGTGCGCAGTACAAGTGTTGGCGCGGCAGTGCCGTATTGCGTCGAATCGCGTTGCGCCGCACCCATTGCCAATTGCGGTGTGCCTGTCGTCACGGTTCCCGTCACCACGTTTGCCGTGGGCTGCACGGCGATGCTTTTCAGTCCGTTGCCATTGCCCGTATCCGGCGAAAGCTTCAGTTCGCGCATGCGGATAGGCGAATCGCCTTTACCCGCCTCGTCGATCACTTCCTGAAACTTGTCATGGGCAATGATGTTCAGGCGATCCACCTCGTCCACGCCGGTCTTGCGGCCGTAAGGCAAGCGCAGGCCGCGCCCGATGGATTGCTCGATCAGCGTTCTGGCATTCGCAGCGCGCAAAGGCACGATGGTGTAAAGGTTGGTCACGTCCCAACCTTCTTTCAGCATGTTGACGTGAATCACAATCTCGGTTGGCTCGTCGTAGCTTTCAACCGCTAACAAGCGCCGGATCATTTCCTCTTCTTCCGCGCCGGAGCGGCTGCTATCCACCTGGATAACCTTGCCTTTGTAGCGGCCATGGAAAAAATCGTCCGATTCGACCAGCGCCATCAACGCGGCAGCATGGGTCGTATCGCGGGCGATGACCAGCATGAACGGCTTAACCAACTGCTCGCCGGATTGCTGGGCATAGGTCAGCAAGTGAACCTTGGTTTCCTCATGCACCCGCACGCCATCCATGAGCTTGATGCGCTCCAGAGCCTCGGCACTATGGGCGGAAGGGTCGAAATTTTGCTGGGTAACGACCGCCGGCTCTTTGACGAAGCCGTCTTCTATCGCCCGCCCCAGCGGATAGTCCATCACCACGTTCTTGAACGGAACCGTGGCTTTGGCACCTTCTGTGAACGGCGTGGCTGTCAGTTCAAGTCCCAGGAGCGGCTTCAACTCATTCAAGGCACGGATGCCCGCGCTTGCCCGGTAGCGGTGCGACTCATCCATGATGAGCACCAGGTCGGGCAGGCTCGCCAGATATTCAAAGTAGCTTAGCCCAAGGTACTCGGACAGCCGCTTGATGCGCGGCATCTTGCCGCCCCGCACCTCCGAATTGATCTTCGAAATGTTGAAAATATTGACCTCAACCCCGCCAAGCAGACTCAGGCTGCCGCGCTGCTCGTAGTTATCGCCGGTAATGACCTCCGGCACGGTTGTCGCGAACTCCGCGATGCCCTTGAACACATACTTCGGCGTATTGGGCGTGAAATCGCGAATCAGCTTGTCGTAGATGGTCAAATTCGGCGCGAGCACGAAGAAATGACTGTAGCCATAGGCGGCGTGCAGGTAGCTGATGAATGCCCCCATTAGGCGCGTTTTGCCCACGCCGGTAGCCAAGGCAAAACACATCGAGGGAAACTCGCGCTCGAAGTCCGTCAGAGAGGGGAACTGTGCGGCCAGCGCGGCGATCACCGCCGCCAATTCTTCCGGCGACCGGGCTTTGGGGTCGCGCAATGCGGGCACGGATTCGAGGGCGCTATGCAAATGCTCCAGGCTCTCGGCTTGCGGTGCCCGCAAGCTCAGACGGCCAGCTACTGAACGGACGATATTTTCCAAGCTCATTTTGCCTCCCCCTTCTTTTTCTGGGGTGATTTTCTGGATTTCTCAATCCGCTTCACC
>JAIOJM010000304.1 GCA_019911785.1 Sulfuricella sp.
GCCATTCTTTTGTGCCAGCACTCATAGCTACAGCCAGCAAAATGATTGCCGAAATCGAGCGGCGGGGCTGGGTGTGATGCAAAACACCACTATGACAGAAAGACCTGCGTGCTCAAGTTCTAATTGCCTTGCTGAAACGAGTCGACTTAATGCCGCCAGCAAAAATAGCGATCTGACAATTTTTCAATTCTGTAAGCGGTTCAAGGAACTGACAAAGGATCCATCATGACCGGGCTACGTTTTTCCAGTGTTTGGGATGCAATCGAGGACACCCCACAGCAAGCCGCCAGCATGAAGGCGCGCTCTGAATTGATGCGGGCGCTGCAATCGTGGATCGAGTCCGAGGGGCTAAATCAGGTTGCCGCAGCGGGACTGTTTGGTGTCACGCAACCACGAATTTCAGATCTTGTGCGCGGGCGAATCAATCTGTTTTCGCTGGATACCTTGATGGATATGGCGGCAACAGCGGGCTTATCGCCTCATGTGGCAATCAAGGCGCCAAAGCGCGGCAAGCGACGGGATACTGACGTGATCCATGTCTGAGTAAATTTTCAGGATGTCCTGTTCAAGGGCGTTATAGTGGTATATTTTCAATCTCATACCTAATTTTATTGGGAGAATCCTCATGAACCAGTGCATCCAGATTGAATGTCCTCAAGCGATACTGGTCGGCTTGCACATGAACGCCGAAGGACTGGCCGCATACATGAAGGAGCAAACCGCGATCAAGCTTTTCAAAGACGGCCAGCTTTCCTCTGGAACAGCCGCCGCCTGGCTGGATATGCCGCGCGTGCGTTTTCTACACTTGGCGATGTCCCAAGGGGCGGTCTTGTTGGAAGACAGTCAAGACGATTTCGCGCGTGAAACCGCACTGCTATGATTGTATTTAGCAACACCACGCCGTTAATTGCGCTCGCAGGCATTAATCGGCTTGATCTTCTTCAGGCCATTTTTGGGCGTATTCACCTGGCTCAGGAAGTGGTAGATGAGTGCGCTGCCGGTGGAAAAATTTTTGTTCCAGAATTAACCAAATTGCCTTGGGTTGAAATTGTTCAATCAACCCATCCGACACTGCCAAGCCTGCTGCTTGACCTTGACCGGGGCGAATTGCACACCCTCGATATGGCAAAAAAACTGAGGGCAGACCGGGTAATTATCGACGAACGAATTGGTCGCAACCTCGCTGAATACATCGGCTTGAGAGTAATTGGCACCTTGGGTGTCTTGCTCAAGGCCAAACAACTCGGCCTTATACCCAGCTTTTCAGATGCCGTTACCGCCATGCTGGCAAATGGCATACATTACCACCCTGCACTTGTCGAAAAGCTGATTAAATATGCGGATGAGTGAAATGAAAACCGGACATGCGCGACAAGCCAGCCATCAGGTCAGAAAACAACGCCCTCTGCTCACAGATATAGAGAAATCACACAAAGCAACCCCCTCCAGCAGGAGACATGACATGCCACGAGATGACATCCTGACCTTCCTGAGAACTCACAAGCAGGAAATGCAACTGAACTACGGTGTGGCCGTTATCGGACTTTTTGGCAGCTACGCACGCCAGGCTGCGCGGGACGACTCGGATATAGACATCCTCGTCGAATTTCAGGCCGAGAAGAAAACCTTGCGGAATTTCTTCGGGTGCAAACGCTATCTTGAAGAAAACCTTGGAAGGCACGTCGATCTTGGCATCGAGAGCGCATTGAAGCCGATGGTTCACGAGACAATAAAAAAAGATGTTCTCTATGCCTGAACGCCATCACCAGCTTTATCTCACGGACATACTGGATTCTGGGCCCGCATTCCAGTCCTATGTTCAAGACATTGCCTTCGAACAGTTCATTGTCGAGAGGATGCGCTGCGCAGCCGTCATACGTGAATTTGAGATCATCGGCGAAGCGGTTGGAAAACTGCCGGAAACAGTCAAGGCTGACTCCCCTGAGGTGCCGTGGCGTGATATCAATGCCATAAAGACAGAACTCCCATTACTGCTGGACGCGACTCAGACGATCCTCAGCGGCGAGCAAACAAAGGAAAGTAATCGGGATGCCCTCTGACGAAATCGCCATCTCGGTCAAAAATCTCACCAAGAAATATCGTATCTTCGGCCACCCCGGCGACCGGATCAAGCAGGCGCTTACCTTTGGTCGGGTTCGCTTTCACCGGGAATTTACGGCCTTGCAGGACGTTTCCTTTGAAATCAAAAAAGGAGAAACCGTCGGCATCATTGGCCGTAATGGGTCGGGTAAGAGCACCTTGCTGCAGCTCATCTGCGGCATTCTCAAACCCACATCCGGCACCGTGCAGGTCAATGGACGTGTTTCCGCTTTGTTGGAATTGGGTGCTGGCTTCAACCCGGAATTTACCGGGCGTGAGAATGTTTACTTCCAGGGTGCGGTGATGGGCCTGACGAAGGAAGAAATGGACGAACGTTTCGATGTCATCGCCGCCTTCGCGGAAATCGGGGAATTCATTGACCAGCCGGTGCGGACTTATTCGAGTGGGATGTTTGTGCGGCTGGCGTTCGCAGTGGCCGTCAGTGTGGAGCCCGATGTCTTGGTGGTGGATGAGGCGCTTGCAGTGGGCGACTCGGGGTTCCAAGCGAAGTGTTTCCGCCGTATGCAGGAGATGTGCGATGGCGGCGTCACCATATTATTCGTTACCCATGATATGGACCAAATCATCCAGATGTGCCGACGGGCACTGTTCCTAGATGAAGGGACTCTCTTGGGCGATGGGCAGCCGAATGGTATTGCGAACCGCTATCTGGACAGCCTGTTTACCCATGTGCGGGGTGAAAAAGTGAGTGAACGCCCCTCGTGTGGACATGTCAACGAGGCCGAACATTTCCACCTCCACCCTGCCTATCACTCCGGTGAATACCGCTGGGGCAATGGAGGGGCCGCCATACAGGATTTTGTTCTGCGCCAGAATGGACTGGATAACCCGCCTGTATTGGAGTCGGGTATGCCAGTGGAGTTGTCGATTCTCGTTAGCTTTCATCAGAGCACCACTCACCCCGTTTTCGGCCTTGCCCTCAAATCTAAGCAAGGCGCCATCCTGTTCGGAGCGAATTCCGACACTATTCCAGATATCCCAGACACGCTGCCTCGCAGCGCCGGGGAAGTCTTGTGGGCGATCTTCACATTCACCCCGTGGCTCCACTCTGGAGACTACTTCCTATCCGTGGGCGTGGTGGAAATCTGTGACCAGGGAATTCTTCCCCTGGATCGGCGCTACGACTCTATCCGCTTCTCTGTGCGGCACTCCGCCTCCCAAGCCGGTCCGGTAGCGATGAACCCGGGCTTCAGTTTTCTTGATTCACCATGAGCGCCTACGACCACGACCCTGTAACTTGTGTCTGGTTACGCCAAGACGCAGCCTCACTGTCTTACTCTGATGGCTCAGAAGTGGAAAACCGCATGCTCAGTATCCTCAAAAATACGGAGGATGTTTCCACCCTATCACCTCAGTTGGCCAACGCCATCCGAGACTGGCCTACTGAGTACCATTTTTCGTCTGCACGCCACAATCTTCTGCGTCCCTTTGCCATCGGCCCGCGCCAACGTGTCCTGGAGTTGGGTAGTGGGTGTGGCGCGTTAACCCGTTACCTAGGCGAATCTGGGGCCACCGTGGTGGCAGTGGAAGGTAGTCTGCCCCGTGCCGGCATCACCGCCGAGCGCTGCCGGGATCTACCTAATGTCTCAGTCTATTGCGACGACCTGATGGCCTTTGAGGCGGAGGGCTCCTTTGACTATGTGCTTCTGATCGGTGTGCTGGAATGGACCCCAGTCTTCATGGCGGGTGATGAGCCTGTGGGCCGAACCCTTTCTGTAGCTGCACGCTACCTTGCAGAGGATGGTACCTTGCTTCTTGCCATTGAGAACCGACTCGGCTTGAAATACTTCAATGGCTGTGCTGAAGACCACATTGGAATACCCTATTTTGGTATCCACGACCTATATGGTAGGGGTACGCCCGTTACTTTCGGACGTGCACAGATCTCGACCTATCTCAGGGCGGCCGGGTTCCAGGAACAGGAGTTTTTTCATCCCTTCCCGGACTACAAGCTGCCGGGACTCATCCTAAGCGAAGCGGGAAGTAAGGATGTGCGGCTGCGCCAAGCCGATCTCCTTCTCCCCTATGCCGGATGGGGTTGCCAGGAAACATATCACCGTGCATTTGATGAAGCGCTGGTCTGGCAGAGTATCGCTGCCAACGGGCTGATGGGTGAATTTTCCAATTCATTCCTGATCCGAGCTCGGAAATCTGTATCCTCACCTGTAGATTGGCTCGTTAAGGCATATGGTCGCACCCAGCGACACACCGCCTTTCTCACGGAAAGCACCATTACACCCGGTGATGGAGGAAGTCTGGAAGTAACGAAACGATCTCTCTATCCGGACGTTTCAACTCCAATTGGTCTGTTTCGCCAAGTTCTGGAAGACAGTACATATCTCCATGGGCGCCTTCTCGAAGGGGATATAAGGCGCGCCTTTGCTCAAGGGGCCGACATAGATGACCTGGTAGTTCCATTTTTGCCTTGGATAGCCTTTCTCCGTCATCATGAAGCCCCTTGTACAGAAGGGATCCCTTGCCTGCCAGGCCACTTTGTAGACTGCGTGCCAGCCAACCTAATCGTTGGGGAGGATGGGGAATTGCACTTCATTGATCGGGAATGGATCTGTGTTCAACCGGTGCCGCTCGCATGGGTGACCATCCGGGGAATAATGATCGCTTCCAGGAGCTGCCTCGACAATTCAGCCTTGGCCGGCATGAGCTGCCGATCCTTCATCGAGGTAATCGCCAGTCGGGCAGGTTTGATTTTTTCTGAGGCTGACTACGTCGCCGCATCGGCAATGGAGGCCCGATTTCATGAATTCTGTTATGGGGCAGAGAAAGTGGTGCCTGACTTGGCAGGAATGCTGGATCAGGAGATGTTATTGTTCCACCGCTTGTCAGACGCTCCAGCTCTACGTCGGCAACTCATGTGGCATCGCCAGGAACTGGCTCGTGTCAAAGCTACGCGCTCTTGGCGTTTCACCAGCCCTTTCCGGGTAGCATGGAACCTGGGTCGATGGATCATGAAATGACCGGACAGGAAGATCGAGTCATGACAGCTTTCCGTAATAGGCATTCGACAAGAGCCAAGACTCAGTCCAGAGACCGACTAACCCGGTTTTCACTACGTTGGTTATGAGAATATCGGGTAAGCCTCAATCTCCTCAAGCAATTGGCAGAAAGACTTCTCCATGCTGAAAAAACTATGGACATTGCTTGTTAGAATGCCATCCCATGCAGCCATTGCGGGGGGATGGATTCCGTTATTCAAGGTGGCGGTATTGGTCATCAAGCGTGAGGGGCTAGGCAGTTTTGTTATCAAGCTCAATCGGCTGCTTGGTGTCGCACTCCAGGCCAGTCACAGCGCTGGTCATCTCAAGAGCGTGGACGTCCAGAGATTTAACGGCGAGGAGGCATTGAGGGTCGCGCAGTCGCTCGAGTTTCAGTGTCACGCCAGCCCTCGTGTATCCATCATTATTCCGGTATTTAATCAGTTCGCGCTCACCATTGAATGCCTGGCTTCAATCAGGCGTCACCCTCAGACGACGCCTTTTGAGTTACTGCTCATTGACGATGCCTCCACAGATGAGACTCAGGCAGTGCTGGCCTCCATTCCGGGCATGCGGTATCAGAGAAACAGTTCAAATGTTGGCTACCTGCATTCCTGCAATGGCGCGCTTCTGAATGCATGTGGGGACTATATCTATTTTTTGAATAATGATACCCAGGTTCAGAAGGATTGGCTCGACCCTCTGGTAAGAAGGCTGGATGCTCATTCCGATATCGGCATTGTCGGCTCCATGCTGCTTTGCCCCGATGGCCGGCTACAGGAGGCGGGCGCCAGGCTGATCAAACCATCAGACAATTCCCAAGGCGAATTGATCGGAGAGTTAATTGGTCTGGGGTGTAGCGCATTCGACCCGTGCTACCAGTTCGCGCGTGAGGTTGAATACTGCTCTGGTGCGAGCTTGATGGTCAGGCATGACCTGCTTACCGCTGTGGGTGGCTTAGATGCCAGTTATGCCCCGGCATATTTCGAAGATGTAGACTTGGCCTATAAGGCCCGACAGTCGGGATACCGAGTCTATTACGAACCTCTCTCTGAGGTGGTGCATCATCTTAGTGCATCGACAGGGGGAAACTCCGGTCTCAAGCAACGGCTTATTGCTCGGAACGCCCAGATATTTCAGGATAAGTGGAATGACGAAATTGCCTGTAACCGACGTGTCCGGTCAATTGCCTTTTATCTTCCCCAATACCATCCTATTCCCGAGAATGACGAATGGTGGGGCAAGGGTTTCACGGAATGGACGAATGTCGCAAAGGCGAAACCCAATTTCGTAGACCATTATCAGCCACATATGCCGGGAGAACTTGGGTTTTATGACCTGCGCCTTCCGGAAGTAAGGGAGCAGCAGGCGACCCTTGCCGAGGAGTACGGCATATATGGATTCTGTTATTACTATTACTGGTTCAATGGCAAGCGCCTGCTGCATCGTCCTCTGGACGAAATTCTGTCCACAGGCCGCCCGGATTTCCCTTTTTGCGTCTGCTGGGCTAACGAAAACTGGACTCGTACCTGGGATGGGCAGGCCAGCCAAGTATTGATCGCCCAGCACCATTCCCCTGAAGACGATATTGCCTTCGTCCAAAGTCTGTTTCCCGCCCTGCGGGACAGCCGCTATATCCGCGTCGGCGGAAAGCCCTTGCTTTTGGTCTACAAGGTTGCTCTGCTCCCTAACCCTGAGAAAACCGCCCTTGTGTGGCGCGACCAATGCCGGGCTGCCGGGATCGGCGAAATCTATTTGGCTTGTGTACATAACAACGCAAACCCAGAGCTTAACGTCGATCCGAGAACGATAGAATTCGATGCTGCTGTTGAGTTTCCACCTTTAGGCAAAGGAGTTATAGCGCCGACACCTCACCATCTTCTCAATAAGAAATTCCGCGGGCTCTGTTATGACTACATTGCTACGGCAAAAAATATCGCCTTGGGTAGATGCCCCCCTTTCACATTCTTCAGGGGGGTCATGCCGTCTTGGGACAATACCGCCAGACGGCAGGATTCCGGACATATTTTCCTCGGGGCTAGTCCGGAGGAGTACGGGCGCTGGCTTGAATCCGCCGCTGAGTGGACGGCGCGTATGCATGTAGGCGATGAGCGCATCGTATTTATCAACGCCTGGAACGAATGGGCGGAAGGTAACCATCTTGAACCTGATCAAAAACATGGGCGTGCCTATCTAGAGGCCACTCATGCGGTTATGCAGCGATATTCCTGACTAGGCAGATGAAATCCTCATCTTTGTGGCTACGCTCATTGTCGATACGCCTGACTTATGAATGGCAGCGTCTCGGCGGCTTACGTCCATTAATCCTCAGGCTGGTGGAAATTCAGCGCTCGGAGGGTTGGGCTGGAGTGCGGAAACGTATCTTCAATTTGACAAAGCGCGCCGCCAGACTCGTAGCGTACGAAGACTCGCAAACGGAAAGTACGGCACAAGGCATAACTACAGGTGCAGGAGCCTTGGTGCCGGGTGTTCTGCTCATCGGGCACCCTTACGGGATTCTGGGAGTCGGGGAGAATTTACGTGCTATTGCGACTGCCCTTGATACGTCGGGCATCCCATTTCATATCTGCAACGCTTTCGAGCCCCAATCCAAACACAATGCGCTACTACAGGATTTTCCATATGGAGGGAAAGTCGCGGCTCTAACTAGCAGATATCGCACCAATTTGTTTTGCCTCAACGCCAATGAAATGGGTATGGCGCTTACCTATCTCGGTCCCGATATATTCGATAAGTCCTATAGCATAGCGTGCTGGATGTGGGAGCTTTCGGAGTTTCCCGACAGATGGACTGGCAATTTTCGTTATGTACAGGAGATATGGGCTCAATCCCGCTTCGTGCAGGAGGCGATTGCCAGAAAGTCACCCGTGCCGGTCATTTGGATGCCCCAAGTGGTAGAGCCGGGGGTGGCCGATTCCGGGATTGCCCAGACGCTGGGGGTCCCGAAAAATATGTTCACCTTCCTGTTCTTCTTCGATTTTACATCCTATATCTCGCGGAAAAATCCAAGGGCTGTCATTGAGGCTTTCCATCTTGCATTCGATGCCAGCGCAAATGAATCTGTTGCTCTGGTTGTAAAAATGAATGGCATGGACAAATGTATCGATGAGTATCGGAACTTCATGGACAGTATTGGTAGCCCGGATGGTCGCATCATATTTATCGACAAGGTGCTCAGTGACCGAGAAATAAAGGGGTTGATCAGTAGCTGCGATGTCTTTGTTTCACTGCATCGATCTGAGGGTTTTGGCCGCGGTATCGCAGAGGCTATGTACTATGGCAAGCCGACGATTGCCACGGGATATTCTGGCAATATGGATTTCACCAACCACTTCAACAGTTGTTTGGTGGACTATAACATCGTACCCGTGCGCAAAGGCGAGTATCCATTTTGGAAGGGGCAATTCTGGGCCGAGCCGGATATTAAGCACGCAGCTTGGTGGATGCGCCGGCTCTATGAGGATCGTGGTCTATGCGACGCCATAGGGAAGCGGGCCGCAGAAAGTATTCGTGCCACCCACGGAGCGCATGTTGCAGGTATGCGTATGAGAGAAAGACTTGTTGAAATTAAGACGTTATGAGGCCAAGGGCTGAGCCAATACCATATTTTCTGGATGGGTTTTTCAAGCTACTCTTTTACCGCGATAATAACGTCTTGAAGGGAACCCACAAGTTCTTTTCTTCCGCACCATGAGCCATACGTAATTTCAGTTACGCTCATCCCATTATGTTCGTAGAGACGCCTGACTGCTTGTTCATCGTGAGCAACTGTAGTTTCCAGCTTGTTATTGTTCGCTATACGACAGGCCTCAGATTCATATATAAATGGAACTTTAATTGTGTTCATTTGCATGTCCATTCTTCTTAGGGATTCTGGATTTAGCAAAAAATAAGTGGTTACGGAACGCCCCCCTTTTCTGAGAACACGAGCAATTTCGCTAAAGTAGTTTTCCATGTCCTTTGGAAGCATATGTGTAAAAACTGACGAGAGGAATACTAGGTCAAATGTTTCATCTTCATAGGGGAAACGGTATTCTGATGCTTTCTGTTTCCCTTTAGGGTTGTAGTGAGCGCTATAAAGATCAGCAAGCTGAAATCGGAAGTTTGGAAATTTCTTATAGTTTTCGGCGCACCATTTTATTCCTTTTGGGACTATATCAATACCATCATAGCTGCCATTGCTGTTTAGGTATTTGGCTAGTGCCAAAGCCTTTTGTCCTATTCCACACCCAACATCTAATATATTTTCATTGGGTTTTAGTTGTGCATGCGCTATCAGGAAATATCGTGTAAATCCTTCGCCAACCATTTTAAATTCTTCTTGAGTGGTTGATCCGTCAAATAACATATTCTTTGGTGGCAAGAGCACGTCAAAATCGCAGGCGTTGGAATATTCAGAGCTCTCTAGAATTGGCGTGTCCAATTTTTTATCCGAACCCTTCAACGCCAAATATTTATTTATCAATAAGTTAAAAATCGCCATTATCAAATCATCCTATGGAATTTATTCCGTCACGCCGCCACTTTAGCGCCCGTTGAGGAAGGCCATATCATAACATTGTCAGTTGTGCCGGACTTCCGGCAGGCCATGTCGCCAGAGCATTTCCAGTTTCCATGGCCAGCAACGGAAAGGGCCAAGGAAGTGGGCGAGTGTGATTTTGCGGCTGGATTGAACCAGTTTTCGAAGTGCAAACAGGTGTCTGCGCTCACCCCACAGGGTGGGTAGCAACGGTGCGTAGATGATGTGCCATAGGCTAATGTTACGTTTGAGCACCGCAAGCAATAACCCCTCCAGATGCAGCAGGATAAGATGCAGGGGGAATAGAAAAGCGAACAATAGCGTTGGATAGGTGATGATGAGGGTATAGGTTTTGTTGCGTTCCGTCAGTGTGCGTCGCTTCAGGGTAGTCACCAGACGCTGCTCTGTGGTGACCTTGCCGCCGCCAAAACTCTGCCCCACCCAATGTCTAAAGCCTGAATCTGCAACAACCCGAACTGAATGCCCGGCCAGGCGGGCACGGCAGCATAGGTAAAGATCCTCTCCGATGGATCCAAACCATTCTGGAAAGCCACCCAATTCGTCCCATAATGTTGTCGACATCCAGAGGCAGGCTCCCATAACCAGTCCGACCTCGCCCCGATGTGGGTTCATGTTCGGCACGGGGTTGAGGAAGGGGTCGAGCAGGCTGCCGATGTCCAGTAATTCACCGGTTTCGGCATCGAACTGGGGAAGGCCGAGTATGGCTGGCTGATCCAGCCGCTCTGCTTCGATAAGCAGGGTTTGCAGGGCATCCGGGTAAAGCGCCGCGTCGTTGTTGAGCAGCAGCAGGTACTTGCCCTTGGCTGCGGCTACCATGCGGTTGTTGGCGACGCAGAATCCGACGTTCTCCGAGCTTTCAATCAGCTTTACGTCTGGGTAACGGCTACGGATATAGGCTGCCGAACCGTCGCTGGAGGCATCGTCATGGACCAGGATTTCCACCGGGATACGGCCTTCCTGTTCCAGCACCGAACGCAGGCAGTCGTCGATCACCTCCATGCCGTTGTAGTTGGCGATGCACACCGAAATGATGGGGCTTGTATCCGTCATGCCTGCTGCAGCCATTCCCAAGTGCGCGCTACGCCGTCCGCCATCCCAACACCGGGTTGCCAGCCCAGTCGGGTATTCAGGCGGGAGTTGTCCAGCACCACGGCGCGGACGTCTATGCCTCTTCCTGGCCGGCAAATCGTCCTCAGTTCCTTGCCGCACATCGCCTCGACAATGTGCCGTACCTGATTGATGCTGTAGCCAATGCCGCTACCGAGGTTGTAGGTGCCTGAATCTTGCGGCAGATCGATGAAGCGCATGCAGGCATCGACGATATCGTCGATGTAGATGAAATCACGAATATTTTCACCATCACCCCAGATTTCCAGCGGGGTGCCGACGCGAACGCATTCCAGCATGGTGCGCACCAGTCCAAAGCCGCTTTTAGGCATCTGGCCCGGCCCGTAGGCGTTCGAGGGACGAAGGATGGTGACGGCATGGCCCCGGGCGCGAAAGGCTTGGCAGAAGGCTTCCTGAGATGCCTTGCCTGCGCCGTGGTTGGAAAGTGGCGCGATCGGGGTGTCTTCTGTAACGGGCAGCCGGTCAGGATTGCCGTAAACGGTGCCGCCGGAGGAAAAGAAAATCAGATGGGTTTCCGGCTGATTTTGCATCAATTCCAGCAGGCGCAAGGTCAAGGCGAGGTTGCCCAGTTCCAGGCTTGGATGGGTGGCCGATGAGCCTGGGGTGGTGGCGGAGGCCAAGTGGATCACCGTGCCGCATTGGGGCAACACATTTTCCAGCCGTTCCGCGTCATGACGTCCAAGAATGTGCGCGGTTCTTTTTTCCTGTTCCAGGCGCCTGGCTAATGCGCTGCCGATGAAGCCGGCGCCGCCGAGCAGCAACACGTCCTCGCGGCTCACGATTTGCGCTCCAGCAGACGGTGGTAGGCAGAGACGTAGCGACCGGCACAATCATCCCAAGTGCCGATGTTCGCCTTGATCCAGATGCGGGCTGCTTTCCCGGTTTCTTGATTGTGACTGGGTATTTCCAGAATCGCCAGGGATTCGCGGAATTCGTCGGCAGAATTGACCAGCCAGCCGGTCTGGCGGTGGCGGATGATGTCGCGGTGGGCGGGGAGATTGGAGGCGATTACCGGCAGGCCGGCTGCCATGGCCTCCAGCATCACTTGGGGGCGGCCTTCGTCATGGCTGCTCAGGGTGATGAGTCCGGCGGCTTGGGGAAACCAGTTTGCCAGCAGCTCGGCAGGGTGGGTTGGGCCGTGATAAACGATCCAGGACGGCAGCGTCATTTCTTCCTGCATCGGGCCGAACAGGTGCAGCAGCCGGTCTTGTCCGAACAATCCCTCGCCCCAGGCAAACAGGTCTCCGAGCTTGTTTCTGGTCAGGCGCGTAACTGTCAGCCAATGGTGCTTGCCGTCGTTTGGTAATGCGCGTTGCATCTTGAACCAGGGGTCATCCACGCCGAAGGAGATGGGCCGGATTTCGGCTAGGTCGCCGAAAGCACTTTCCAGCGTCGGGCGCATCCACTCGGCATTGGGGGCGAGGATAACCCGTCTCTGCCGGAAAACGGCACGCAGCAATGTTTTCATGCCGGGCAGGCGCAACAGGGCGAAGTCACTGCCGAGTACACTGACAACGGCTGGGGTTTTTGTGCCCCAAAGCGGCAGGGCGTTTTGTAGCCAGTTGACGTGGATGAGATCCGGATTCTGGCGCCGGTAGACTCGCGCGAGGCGCAAGAGCAATCTGGCCACGGTGCTGGCTGAGAGCCATTTGCTGGTGCGCAGCAGATGCGCAATGCCCCCTTGCTGGGACAGATTTTTGAGCCACGCGGCATCGTTGGAGCTGGCGGCGTTGCCGACACTGGGGGGGAGGTCACCCGGCGGTGCCCACAGGGAAAGTTCGACTTCCTGCTGCCGCGCCAATGCGGTAGTGAGGTTGGCGATGAAGCGTCCGCGCCAGTCCTCGGCGTTCTCCGGGTACGAGGTGCTGACCATCAGGACATTCAACTAATCACCTTCGTGTTTAACGTGAGCGTCGTGAAGCGACACCTCATCACTCTCCCCCTTCTGGGGGAGAGGTAGGAGAAAGGGAACGGACTTGGTGAGAAGCGATGTTCATTATTCGGGGAGGCGCTTCTCGCCATGCCCGTTGGACTGATCGATATCCTTGTAATGCAAAGCGGAAATCTGCTCTGACACGATGCCGATCAAAAAGGTGAGGATCGCCGAAATGAACAGCAAGGCGCTCATGTTGGTGAAGCGCCCGGCGGTCAGATAGGTATAGAGGTAGTAGCACACGCCTGTCCAGAAGAAGGCTGCACTGATGGGGATGAATAATTTCTGCGGGGAGTAGAGCGTGCCGACCTTGATGATGATCAGCATGAACCGCACGCCATCGCGTATCGGCCGGATATGGCTCTTGCCGGTCGAGCGCCGGGGAGTGTCGATAGGTACATAGCTGACGTCGAAGCCGGCGCGGAAAAAGCTCATGGTGATGGTGGTCGGGTAGGAAAAGCCATTCGGCAGGAGGTACAGGAATTTACGGAACTTGTCTGCCTTGACGATCCGGAAACCCGAGGTCAGGTCCTCTACGGGTTGCTGCACCATCCAGGAGGCGAAACGGCTGAACAAGTCGTTGGCCACTGCTCGATGCATACCGGCCTGGGAACCGCTGGTTCGCGCCCCGACCACCATGTCGTAGCCCTCGTTGAACCGCTCAAGCAGCCGGGGAATATCCTCCGGTTTGTGCTGACCATCCGCGTCCATGAAAATCAATATCTCGCTAGTTGCTGCGCGAGCGCCGCTCTTGATGGCAGCGCCATTTCCCTTAGGGTAGGGATGGGAAATGATTTTTATCTGATGGGATTTGCAAATGGAAGCAGTGCCATCGGTCGAGCCATCATCCACCACGATGATTTCCGTTCCATCCGGAAGGTAATCAGTCAGCACCGGTAATAGCTTGGCAAGCCCATCGGCCTCGTTACGTGCTGGAATGATCACCGAGTGTTTTCTGATTCGGGTTTCATCTGTTGTTTGCATTTGACTTCACGTTTCCCAGTTTTTGGCTTAATTGCGCGACATCGGCCCAGTTGCGAGGGGGGATACGCATACGGGCCAGAGCCGAAAATTCCCGGTTTGCCTGTTCCTGGTCACCCGATGTAAGCAAAAGCTGGATGAGGTTCACGCGTAGCGGTATGTCATCAGGGGCACTACCAACTGCAGCCCTGGCGTAGTTGAGCCCTAAAGACAGAGAGCCGATCTTCGCCACGGCATAATCCATAGCTACAGCATAAATCATACCCCGTATTGAATCCTTTGCCGCCGGGTTGGAGAGTGCAGCGTCGAGAAGCGCCTGGACTTCGGCGTCGTCCAGACATAATCGATTTTCGATCAGCAATTCAGACAGGCTCTGCACCACACTACGATCTCCAGGAGGGAAGGGGGTGGCGGCAAAGCGCTCGCGCAAAGCAATCTGCAGGTCTGCATCCTTTGGCGCTCTGGCTAGGCAATTCAGATACAGCTGGCCGATCAGCGCTGCCTTGTTGTTGCGATCAAGCTCTGCGGCGCGTCTGAAATGAAAGCGGGCCGTCTGGTAGGCAAGGCTGTTGCCACCATTGGCGCTCAAAATTGTTCTTTCCATGAGCACAACTCCAGCTTCGTAGTTAGCTCGTGCCGAGTTGGGGTGAATCGTGGCTTCCAGCTGCGTACGCCGGTATTCATCTCCCCATTGGTTGGCCCGTAATGTCGTGACCAGGGCGCAGAAAAAGACAAAACTTGCGGCCAGCACCAGTCTGGGAACTTTACCCTGTTTTTGCTGTTGTGGAGGAAATAGCAGCGCGGACAGCCAGAGCAGAATGCCTAGTGAAGCAAGGTAGTTGCGGTGTTCGTAGGCAATTTCCAGTGGCAGGAGAGTTGATTCGAGCGCGTGCGCTGCCAGGAACCAGGCTACGGCGAAGGCAAACAGGGGCGACCGCCGGCGCAGATGGATGGCGAGCGCAATGAGAAACGCCCACCCGATAATAGCCAGCAGTGTTTGCGGTGGCGATAGCAAGCCGTGTGAAATTGTGAAATCATCGTGATGGAGGCTGAAGAGGTCCGGCCACGGTAGGAACATCTGCAGCAGATAAAACCACAGCACTCTGGCCTCGGTCAGCAGTCGTTCGGCAGGCCCGAAATCGCGAAACCTGTAGCCGCTTGCCAATAGATCCCACTTTGCTATGAGTACGGAGGCAACAGCAATGCCCAGAATTAACACTATAGGCCGCGATATCCTTGGGGGAACCGATCGGAAACCATCTAGAACCAGCCATTCGAGAATAAGAATAAACAGGGGCAAGAGCAGTGCTGTTTCCTTGGATAGAATTGCCATTGGCCAGCATGCCAGCAGACTGACCGCGATTGCGATCCAGCCACGGCTCCCCGCCGTTTGTCTACCGTATAGGTACAGGCAGAGTGCTGCAAGCGTGAAAAAAGTCGCCAGGCTCGTCATGCGCTGCACCACGAACAGTACCGGTGCCAGATTGATGGGGTGAAGCAGCCAGACTGCCGTCATCCACAAGGCTGCTGGAAATGAATTGCTGCCGCCTGCGATGCGTGGACACAGTTGTCGCGCCAGAACGAAAATCAGCCCGCCATTGGCTAAGTGGATCAGTAGGTTGATAAGCTTGAAATAAAAGGGGTCTGCGCCTAAGAAACGCAGATTGAGGGCGAAGCTCGCCATGCTTATAGGGCGCCCGAGTGGGCTCGCGACACCGTTTGAGCTGGCGGAAATCAGGCTGGAAAAGGATCCGTCGAAAAGCTGTAGCGAGGGGTTATCGACAATGCTGGGTTTGTCATCGAAAAAAAAATTACCAGAGAGTCCTGGATAAAATATGAACGTCACGATGGTGATCAGTGCCACCGCACAAAACCATCTAAATAACAAAGTTCTCAATATCCATTCTCCTTATAAGAGCATTTTACCTGGCCCAGAAAACGATATTGATGGAACGGTGAAATCTTTGAAGCCGGATTGACACACATCACCTCAAAGAAAAAGAGCGTTCCACAGTTTGTGGAACGCTCTTTAAAACGTTATGAACCTAGGTTAACGGCAGTTCGCTGGCAGGTATTTTTTGTCAATGCTGCCGGTACATACCCATGTCACTACGCCATCCGTACCCGCTGTGCCTGTAAGGACAACGTTAGCGCCGCTTATCTTGGGTTCTTTGGCAGAGGCTACCGCTGTAATCACGCCTACCGTATCACTTGTCTTGGTGTATGTCACGGATGCAACGTAAGGGGAGGCTTGAGCGGCCACCCCGGCAGAGGCTGCAACTGGCATGTGGCCAAGAGTTTGGTAGGCTTCCGCAACTGCAGTCTTGCCGCCGGAGGCGGCCAAGACGACTTCACTTGTTTTGGCGCGGACGGTGTAGTCCTGATAAGCAGGGAGTGCCACCGCAGCCAGAATACCGATAATCGCGATCACGATCATCAGTTCGATCAGGGTGAAACCTTGTTGGATTTTTTTCATGTCGAGCTCCTTTGTTGAATGATTATACTGCCAACACTTTGAGTGTCTGGCATTTTATATGCAATCTGTGTGCCAGTTTGATTGATGGAGTTTGGAGCCCTTGCTTTATGGTGAGTGGGCATGTTAGGGCTGAATGCCTGGGTTGCTGTTGTAGTGGGGGGTGACTGGAATTCGGCACAATGTGACGCTTTTCGTCACATTGTGTATTAGGCGGAAACCCCTGGAATCTTCGTTACGTCCACTTCGTCGATTTGCTCCGCATCCAGAAACTGCTCGGCATACATCAGATAAACTTTTTCCCTGATAAAAGCATCGAACAAATCCGGGTCGACATGGTTGTCCAGTTTCATCAACCCCAGTATCCGTAGCGACTCGGCCAGGGTTTTGCCGTGCTTGGGGAGCAGCGCCCTCGCCGAGAATCAGCCACCGCATCGGCCCGAGGGCGGGCCTCCTACAACATCCCCCATGTTAGGTCGTGTGTGGTGCGTGGGACGCACCCTACGATTACTAATCTATTTCCTGAACCACGCGGAAAGCCAGGAAAAAATGCCGCGCCTGGCTGGAAAATTATGCAATATCCGTACCAGAATAACCGAAACATTATCCCGTCCGCCATTGTCGTTGGCCATTTGTACCAGTTGTTGCGCTGCCAGTTCGAGATTGGTGCCGAGCGTGCTCAAGGTCAGCTGGATTTCCTCGTCGCCGACCATGTCGTTGAGCCCGTCGGAGCACAGCAGATAGACGTCGCCGGGCAGGGCTTCGTGCTCCTGGACCTCCACATCCACCGTGGGGTCGATGCCGAGTGCGCGCGTCACCAAATTTTTGTTGCTGGACAGTCGCGCTTCCTCCCGGCTGATCATGCCGCTGTCGATCTGCTCCTGCAGCAGGGAATGGTCGCGCGTGATCTGCTCGAGCTGCGCTGGTTCGGTTCCCTTTTGACGGTAGCGGTACAGCCGCGAATCGCCGACATGGGCGACTGTGATGCGGTTGTCGTGGAACAGCGCGCATACCAGTGTGGTGCCCATCCCCGCGAACTGTGGCTGGCTTTGCGCCGTCTGATAGATCGCCGCGTTGGTTTTTTCGATTTCACTTTTGATCAACAGAGCCGGACTCTGTTCCGGCAGTCCGGCATGCAGTGCTGCTTTCAGGCCGTCCGCCAGCATCGTCACGGCAATGCCGCTGGCTACCTCGCCGGCGTTGTAGCCACCCATGCCATCGGCCAGGATGACGAAGCCGGCTTCGCCATCCGTGGCGATGCTGTCCTCGTTGTGCGAGCGGATCTTGCCGGTGTTGGTCAGGTAGGCGATATCGAGGGTTGGTCGCAAGTCCATCGTGCTAGAAAAAATAGTTGAAAATCGCGGCGAGGGCGCCGCTCCTACAGCGGTGTTTTGGCTCTAATGGACAATCCGGGATAAATTTGTTTTTTAAACGACTAACAAAGCAATTCCCGCGCCCAGCGCGATTGCTAGCATACCCCATAAACAGCGCCGTGCCAGGGTGGCGCCACCGATGAAGGCCACCAGGCCGAATTTGAAGATCAGATTCGCGATCAGGGCCAGGGTAATGGCGGTGACCGTCTGATCTTCCTGCAGCCGGCCGAGGGAGAACAGTCGCAGGCTGGAAAGGGTGATGGCGTCCACGTCGGTCAGCCCGGAGGCTAGTGCGACGGCATAAAGCCCCTTGCTGCCGGCATAATCGGAGAGCCAGGCGGAGAAAAAAAGCACGGCCGCATAGAGTAGTCCGAAGGCCAGGGAAGTGCGGATTTCGGCGGGATTTTTCATCTCCGGTATGGGAAGCTCTTTTCCTGTGCTTAGCTGGCGCCAACCGTATGCGGTGGCGAGCAGACCCAGGGCCAGTCCGCCGCCCAGGACCGGCAGCAAGGTGGGCAGGATCGCCGGCGCCACCACTGCGCTCACCACGCCGAGGCGGACGATCACCACCAGGTTGGCGAGCAGGATCACCAGCGCCGCTAGCCTGGACAGATCTTCATTGATCTTGCCGTGGCGCGCGTAAATCAGGGTGGTGGCGGTGCTGGACACCAGGCCGCCCAGAAGGCCGAGCAAGGGGGCGCCGTAGCGCGGCCCAATCAGGCGCAGCGCGATGTAGCCGGAAAGGCTGATGCCGGATATCAGCACCACCATCAGCCAGATGTTGTAGGGGTTGAGCGCTTGGTAAGGGCCGTAGCTCAGGTCCGGCAGGATCGGCAGAATGACGAAGGACAGCACGGCGAACTGCAAAATGGAGAGCAGGTCGCGCCGCTCCAGGCGCTGGCTGATGCCGCGCAGCTCCGGCTTATAATAAAGCAGCACGGTGGTGGCGATGGCGAGCATGATCGCCAGCATGGAGAAGCCGAACCAAATCAGCGCACCCAGCCCGTAACACACCAGCAGGGCGATTTCGGTCGTGGTGCCGGGGTCGCCTTCAGCGGAGGGCGCGCCGAAATAGGCGGACACGATCAGGATTGCCACCGCAGCGAGACCGACCGCCAGCAGCCACATGAAACCGGTTGTGGCGGCAAGCATGGCGCACAGGGTGCCGAATAGCGCCACCAGGGCAAAGGTGCGCAGGCCAGCCTTGGCTGCCGGGCTGCGCTCCCGTTCCAGGCCGATCAGCAGGCCGATGGCAAGACTGGTAATGAAAACCTGCAAAGATTCGAGGCCGCCTTGTGGCAAAGGGGTCATCGGTTTGCCCTTTCCGTTGCAAAAAATTCCGGCAGCGTGATAGCCCGGTTTTGTCCAGTATCTTATACTCTGAATCAATTGGCTATAAATGGGATGTGAATATGGATCTGATTCTGTGGCGTCATGCCGAAACCGAAGACGGCTTCCCCGACGAGGGGCGCAAGCTGACCGTCAAGGGGGAAAAGCAGGCGGCGAAGATGGCGGAGTGGCTGAAAGCGCATCTGCCGGAGGGGGCGCGCATTCTCGTCAGCCCTGCCACGCGCACCCGGCAGACTGCTGCGGCGCTGACGCGGGATGGGGTCGTCGTCAAGGAGGTGGGGCCAGGCGCATCCGTGGCCGGCCTGTTAGGCGCCACCGGCTGGCCGGATGCCAAGGGGGCGGTGGTCGTGGTGGGGCACCAGCCGACGCTGGGGCAGGTGGCCGCCTATCTGCTCGCCAACGCGCAAGAAAGCTGGAATATAAAAAAGGGCGCAGTGTGGTGGTTCAGCAATCGCACTCACCAGGATGAGCCCCAAACCATTCTGAAAGCAGTGATGTCGCCTGAATTTCTATGAAAACCATATTGATCGCCAATCCCAAGGGCGGCAGCGGGAAGACCACGCTGGCGACGAATCTCGCGGGTTATTTCGCCAGTCAGGGCGGGCGCGTGCTCCTGGTCGACCTCGACCGCCAGCGTTCCGCCAGCGACTGGTTGGATCGCCGGCCGGAATTTCTGCCCGCCATTCGCGGCTGGAACAGTCAGCTCGACAAGAAAGCCATGGGCGAAACCAGGCCGGACTGGCTGGTGGTGGATTCCCCCGCAGGCATGCATGGCGACAAGCTGACCAATGCGCTCAAGCGCGCCGAGCGCGTGATCGTGCCGGTGCAGCCATCCGCGTTCGACATGGCTGCAACGCGGAATTTTCTCGAAGAACTGCGTGCAGAGAAATCGGTGCGCAAGGCAAAAATCGAAGTAGCGATGATCGGTATGCGCGTGGATGCGCGCACCCGCGCAGCGGCCGATCTCACCTCGTTCCTCGATGAAGTCGGCTTCCCGGTGCTGACCCTGCTGCGCGATGCGCAAATCTACGTTCAGGCCGCCGGCGAGGGCCTGAGCCTGTTCGATATGGCGCCGTCGCGTGCCGTCAGGGACTTGGAGCAATGGCAGCCGCTGCTGGACTGGCTCGACGTGTGAACGACACCGAAGTCGAACTCAAGCTCCTGATCGATCCCGCCGACATCCCCAGGCTGCGGCGCCACCCCCTACTCAAGGCGTTGTGCCCGTCCGGGCCGAAGACGCGCAAGCTCACCAGCATCTACTTCGATACCGATGATTTTGTCCTGAAGAGCCAGGACATCGCACTGCGCGTGCGCCGCAGCGGCCGGCAGTGGATCCAGACCGTCAAGGGTGGCGGCAGCGTGCAGGCCGGGCTGCACCAGCGCGACGAGTGGGAGGCGCCGGTCGTCCATGACCGGCCGGATTTCACCAAGATCGCCGATCCCGGCCTGATTGCGCTGTTCTCCGACGAGGCGCTGCGCCAGCGCCTGCATCCCGTATTCGTGACCGTGTTCACCCGCACCATCTGGCTGCTGGAGACCGAATCCGGCGACCGGGTCGAAATGGCGCTGGATCGGGGCGAAATCCTTGCCGATCAGGGAAAATCGACGATTTCAGAAGTGGAGCTGGAGCTGAAAGCCGGCAACCCGGCGGCGCTCTATGAACTGGCGTTGGCGCTGCAGGAGGCCGTGCCGCTGCGCCCCGAGAACGCCAGCAAGGCCGAGCGCGGCTACGCCCTGTGCGCAGCGCCGCCCATCCAGCCAGCGGTCAAGGCCGCGCAGCCCGAACTGGCGCGGGAGATGACGGTGGACGCGGCGTTCCGCGCGATCGCCTGGAATTGCATCGGCCAGTTGCAGGACAACCAGGGCCGGCTGCAGCAAGGCTACGATCCCGAGCTGATCCACCAGATGCGGGTGGCGGTCAGGCGCCTGCGCTCCGCGCTCAACCTGTTCGGCGCCGCCGCCCCCGGCATCAGGGACGCCGCGTTGACTGCGGAGCTGCGCTGGCTCGTCGGCGAGCTCGGCCCGGCGCGGGACTGGGACGTGTTTCTCGGCGAAACGCTGCCGCCGGTTGTCGAGGCGCTGCCCCAGGACGCAGGGCTGGGGCAGCTGCAACAGGCGGCCGACCGGCTCTGCCAGGCGGCGCGCGAACGGGCGTGCGCGGCGGCAGACTCGCCGCGCTACCACAGGCTGCTGCTGGCGCTGGGCCGCTGGCTCTGGCGGGAGCCCTGGCGGGAAATGGCGGAAGCTGCAGGGCTGGCGCAGCTGGATCAGCCGCTGGCGGCATACGCTGCGGCCATGCTGGGGCGGCGCCATCGCCAGTTGCGCCGGCGCGGCCGCAACCTTGCGCAACTGAATGCGGAACAGCGCCATGCGCTGCGGATCGCCGCCAAGAAGCTGCGCTATGCCGCGGAGTTTTTCTCCGGGCTTTATCCGCGCAAGGCTTCGAGGAGATATTTGCAAGCGCTGGCGGGTTTGCAGGACGAGCTCGGCGTGCTCAACGACCAGGACGTCACCGGGCGGCTGCTGGAACAAATCGGGGCGGGCGGCCGCGATTTGCTGCGGAGCCGCGCCAGCGGCGTGATAATCGGCTGGATTGCCTGCAAAACGCGTTTGCAGCTGGCCGGCATGGCGCGGGCATGGAAGCGCTTCAATCGATGCAAGGTGTTCTGGGGAGAGAAAAATCATGTTTGAATCCGCCGAGCTCGGCCACAAAATCGATAAAGCCAGCTACGACAAGGAAGTGCCGGCTCTGCGCGAGGCACTGCTTGAAGCTCAATTCGACCTGGCGAAGGCGGCAAACTTTCCGGTCATCATCCTGATCGGCGGGGTTGACGGCGCCGGCCGCGGCGAGACGGTCAACCTGCTCAACGAATGGATGGACCCGCGCCACATCCAGAGCCACGGCATGGGCAACCCCTCCGACGAGGAACTGGAGCGTCCGATCATGTGGCGCTTCTGGCGCGAACTGCCGCCCAAGGGCAAGGTCGGCATCTTTTTCGGTTCCTGGTACACCTGGGCGATCCTCAGCCGGGTGTTCGGCAAAACCAAGAATGCCGAGCTGGACCAAAGCATGGAGCGCAACGTGCGCTTCGAGAAGATGCTCAACGACGAGGGTGCGCTGATCCTCAAGTTCTGGTTGCATTTGTCCAGGGACAAGCAGGAAAAGCGCCTCAAGGCCATGGAGAAAAACCCCAAGACGCGCTGGCGCGTGACCGAGCGCGACTGGATGCACTTCAAGATGTATGACAAGTTCCGCAAGGTGGCGGAGCGAGTCATGCGCCAGACCAGCACCGCCGAGGCGCCATGGATGATCGTCGAGGGCGAGGATGAGCGCTACCGCAGTTTGACGGTGGGGAAGGTCATCCTGGAGGCGATCCGCAAGCGCCTCGACGCGGCCGAGGCGCCCCATGACGCCCATGCGCCGCCGCTGCTGCCTTCGATCGACAATCTGCATATTCTGAAAACCCTCGACCTCAACCAGAAGCTGACGAAGAAGAAATACGACCTGGATCTGGAAAAATACCAGGGCAAGCTTAACCTGCTGACGCGTAACCCGAAATTCAGGGAGATCACCGCCATCGTGGTGTTCGAGGGCAACGACGCCGCCGGCAAGGGCGGCAGCATCCGCCGCGTCACCGGCGCGCTTGACGCACGCCAGTACCAGGTCACCCCGATTGCCGCTCCCACCGAGGAGGAGCGCGCCCAGCCCTACCTGTGGCGCTTCTGGCGCCATGTGCCGCGCAAGGGGCGGGTCAGCATCTTCGACCGCTCCTGGTACGGCCGCGTGCTGGTGGAGCGGGTCGAAGGCTACTGCTCCAACGCCGACTGGATGCGCGCCTACGGCGAGATCAACGACTTCGAGGAGCAGCTGGTGCGGAACAACACCGTGGTGGTGAAGTTCTGGCTGTCGATCAGCAAGGAAGAACAGCTCAGGCGCTTCGAAGAGCGCCAGGAAACCGGCTTCAAGCGCTTCAAGATCACCGACGAGGACTGGCGCAACCGCGAGAAATGGGAGGACTACGAGACGGCGGTCTGCGACATGGTGGACCGCACCAGCTCGGAAATGTCGCCATGGATACTGGTCGAGGCCAACGACAAGAACTTTGCGAGGATCAAGATTCTGAAGACCCTGTGCGAGCGGATCGAGGCGGCGCTGAAGTAATCCCGGAAGAGGCTCGAACTGCATCAAAGGTAGATTTGTAGGAGCGACCTCCAGGTCGCGATTCACCGAATATCGCGACCTGGAGGTCGCTCCTACAGCGGTTTTTTTTGTTCTATTGGTTTACTTTGCCAGCGGCTGGGAATGCTCGCGATGACGCCGCCAGTTTTCGAGGTAGGCGGCCGTCAGCTCCCGGTTGCCGCGGAAGATCAGCAGATTCTCCGCATTCTTGAACTGCGCGGCATGGGTGAAGTTGAAGCTGCCGGTGATCACCACCGGGTTGGCGCTGCCGGCATCGATCACCATCACCTTGTTGTGGGCGCTGTCGTGCTGGCTGTCGACGAATACCGGGACGCCGCCGGCCGCAACCGTCGGCACCTTGCTGCGCTCCATTCTCCGTATCTGTTCCGCATCCGTGACGACCCGGACATCCACGCCGCGCTGCTTGGCGCTGATCAGCGCCTGGGCGATTTCCCGGTTGGTGAAGCTGAATGTCTGCACCAGCACCTGCTTCTGCGCATGATCGATGGCCAGCACGATCTGGCCGGCGGCATCGTCCTCGGGGGTGAACAGCACCTGCACCGTGCCGCTGACAGCGACGGCGTGGCTTCTGATGCCTTGCGCCTGCTCGAAGGCGGAAGCCGAAGCGGTGAAAAGCAGCGCCAGGGACAGGAACAGGGCGTGCCGGGGGGGACTTTTCAGCATAATTATCCTTTCCGTTGGGTGCGGTTCCCGGGCGGAGCCGAACACCCGAAGATCGGCTATTATGCACGATACGGAATAACAGCGAAGGGCGAATGATGAGCCAAGACAGGGAAACCGCCACCCTCGCGGGCGGATGCTTCTGGTGCCTGGAGGCGGTGTTCGAACTGCTTGAGGGCGTGGAGAAGGTCGAGTCGGGCTATACCGCCGGCAACACCCTCAACCCCGGCTACGAGGAGATTTGCAGCGGAACCACCGGCCATGCCGAGGCGGTGCGGATCACCTTCGACCCGGCAGTGATTTCCTTCCGGGAATTGCTGGAAGTTTTTTTCGCGATTCACGACCCCACCACCCTGAACCGCCAGGGCAATGACGTGGGCAGCCAGTACCGCTCCGCCATCTTTACCCACAGCCCGGAGCAGAAGATGATCGCGGAAGAGGTGGTCGCGGGGATCCCCTCCGCCGTGACTGAAATTGCGCCCGCCGGAATTTTTTACCTGGCGGAGGACTATCACCAGGAATATTTCAGGGCCCACGGCGACCAACCCTATTGCCGATTCGTGGTTGCTCCCAAGGTGGCAAAACTGAAGGAGAAATTCAAATCCAGGCTGAAGGGCGGGTCGGCCTAGCCGACTGGAGATCGATTGTTTTCTGAATCGGCCATCCCTGCCTCAACCATCAACGCCTAAGTGACCTATCTGATTGTATGAATGCTTCGTCTGAACCCCACTCCAGAATTTTCCTGCTGAGCCATATGCGCGCCTTTACCACTCTGGCAGGGCATATTCTCGGCTCGCACCCGCAGATCAATGGCTACTATGAAATGCATATCAGCTATGAGGACGCATCCGCGCTGGATAAGCAGCTTGATGTGTTCCTGGAAAGCGATGTGCTCAAGGAGAACAGCCGTTATCTTTTCGACAAGCTGCTACACAACGACTATCTGTTGAAGCCAGAGCAGTTTGGTCTGGCGAATATGAAGATACTGATCTCGCTGCTGGAACCGGAACACACGATCAAAAGCATCGTCAATCTGTTTGCACAAAAAGAGATCGAGGATCTTTACGCCTCACCCGTTGAGGCGGCGAACTACTATATCGCACGGGTCCAAGCGCTCGCCGACTTCAGCCGGACTGCCAATCAGCCCTATTACTATTTCGATGCCGAGCTGTTTCAGCGCGCGCCGGAGATACTGCTTCCCAGGCTATCGG
>JAIOJM010000305.1 GCA_019911785.1 Sulfuricella sp.
TCACCATCACCGAGCAGATGCTCAAGTACTTCATCAAGAAAATCCATGATTCACGCATGCTCAGCCCGAGCCCGCGCATCATCATCTGCGTGCCCTGCGGGTCGACCCAGGTGGAGCGGCGCGCCATCCGCGAATCCGCGATCGGCGCCGGCGCGCGTCAGGTATACTTGATCGAGGAGCCGATGGCGGCGGCGATCGGCGCCGATCTGCCGGTGGCGGAGGCGACCGGCTCGATGGTGGTGGATATCGGCGGCGGTACCACCGAGGTCGGCGTGATCTCTCTGGGTGGCATCGTCTATGCCACATCGATACGGGTCGGAGGCGACAAGTTCGACGAGGCCATCATCAACTACATCCGCCGCAACTACGGCATGCTGATCGGCGAAGCTACGGCCGAGAAAATCAAGAAAGAGATCGGCTCCGCCTTCCCCGGCAGCGAAGTGCGCGAAATGGAAGTCAAAGGCCGCAATCTGGCCGAAGGCATCCCGCGCAGCTTCACCATTTCCAGCAACGAAATCCTCGAAGCCCTGACCGACCCGCTCAACAGCATCGTCAGCGCGGTCAAGTCGGCGCTGGAGCAGACCCCGCCGGAACTGGGCGCGGACATCGCCGAAAAGGGCATGGTCCTGACCGGCGGCGGCGCGCTGCTGCGCGACCTGGACCGCCTGCTGATGGAAGAGACCGGGCTGCCGGTGATCGTCGCCGAAGACCCGCTCACCTGCGTGGTGCGCGGCAGCGGCCGGGCGCTCGAGGAAATGGACAAGCTGGGCGGCGTCTTCACGAATGATTGATGTAGCATGTAGGGTGGGCATGTCTTTGTGCCCACGCGGAACCTCCATTGACCGCGTGGGCACAACAAAGACGTGCCCACCCTACTGATTGTATGGATCACCAGGCACCGCCCTTTTTCAAGCACGGCCCCAGCCCGCTGGCGCGCTTCGTCTTTTTCGCCTCGATTTCCCTGGCGCTCATGGTGTTGGATGCTCGCCTGAACGCACTGGATTCGCTGCGCCAAATCATTTCGGTAGCTGTCGCTCCGCTGCAGCGTCTGGCCATGACCCCCGCCGAACTTCTCGACCGGACCGGCAACTTTTTCGTCACCCAGGCTCGTCTGCAAAACGAGAACGATACGCTCAGGCAGCGACAGCTGGTGCAGGCGGCGCAATTGCAACGGGTGCAGGCGATGCAGGCGGAGAATGCCCATCTCCGCAACATCCTCGGTGTTCAGCGGCAGCGCGGCGAAAGCGTGGTGGCGGCTGAAATCGTGTATGCCGGGCGCGATCCGTTTTCCCAGAAAATCACCGTGGACAAGGGCTCGAACCACAAAGTCCAGGCCGGGCAACCGGCGCTCGACGATATTGGCGTGATCGGCCAGGTTACCCGGGTCTACCCGTTCAGCAGCGAGATCACTCTGCTCACCGACAAGGACCAGGCAATTCCTGTTGAAATCGTTCGCAATGGCGCCCGTGCCATCGCTTTCGGCCATGGCCAGGATGGTGCGCTGGAGCTGCCTTTCATGGCGGCCAATGCGGATATCCAGAACGGCGACACCCTGGTTACCTCCGGTATCGACGGTGTTTATCCTGCCGGATTGCCGGTGGCGGTGGTATCGAAAATCGAGCGCAACTCGGCTTTCGCCAAGATTACGTGCACCCCGAGCGCGGGCGTGAACCGCCACAAGCAGTTGTTAATTCTGACCGGCGAAGTGCGGCGGTTTCAGAAGCCCGAGTCCGATTCAACCGCTGCGGGAACGAGCGATGAAAAGCGGCCGGTTTTGAAAAAGAAGAGAGACTGACGACATGCATTACCCCGGCGCACCGGAACTGCTCAAGCCCGCCAGCCTGAAATTCATCTTGCTGACGCTGGTGAGCGGGTTGCTGCTCAACCTGCTGCCCTGGCACGGGCTGGCACTGTCGTTTCGTCCGGACTTCGTCGCCCTGATACTCCTGTTCTGGGCGATCCGTGAACCGCGAAACCTGGGGTTCGCCGCGGCCTGGATCGCCGGACTGCTGATGGATGTCGGTGATGGCGTGATTCTGGGGCAGCATGCTTTTGCCTATACCCTCGGCGTCTATGTCGCGATCATGCTGCACCGGCGCATTCAGCGCTTCACCCTGTGGCAGCAGGCGGCTCACGTGCTGCTGCTGCTGTTGCTGCTGCAGGCCACGATGCTGGTCATTCGGCTGTTCGGCGGCGGCGTTTTCCCCGGCCCCGGCTATTTCCTTTCCTGCCTGACCGGCGCGATGCTGTGGCCGGCCTTGAGCCTGCTATTTCTGCTTCCTCAGCGCGGCAGGCCGAATGCTGATTCGGTGTATTCCGCAGGTCACAAGTGAAACGCCCGACCGAGCTCAGAAACCATCAGAGGGAACTGTATTATTTCAGGTGGCGGCTGGGCATTGCTGCGGCTGGCGCAATGCTGCTGTTTATGCTGCTGGCGGGGCGTTTCTTTTTCCTGCAGGTGGTGCAGCATGAACATTTCCACACCCTGGCAGAAAATAACCGCATTTCCATCGTTCCCGTCGTTCCCAATCGCGGCCTGATCCTCGACCGCAACGGCATCGTTCTGGCGCACAACTACTCTGCTTACACCCTGGAAATCACGCCGAGCAAGATCAAGGATCTGGAGGCGACGATCAACGGGCTGGCAACCCTGGTCGACATCCAGCCGCGCGATCGCAAGCGCTTCAGGAAGCTGCTCGAGGAAAGCCGCAATTTCGAGAGCCTGCCGATTCGCGCCCGCCTGAACGATGTCGAGGTTGCCCGCTTTACCGCCAACCGCTTCCGTTTTCCCGGCGTGGACATCAAGGCGCGGCTGTTCCGCCATTATCCCAAGGGGGAGCTGGCATCCCACGCCATTGGGCATATCGGGCGCATCAACGAAGCCGACCTCGACCGGCTGGAAGCCGCGGAAGATATGGCGAACTATCGCGGCAGCGACCACATCGGCAAGCTCGGCATCGAGCAGAGTTACGAAAAGCAGTTGCACGGCATCACCGGCTTCGAGCAGGTGGAAACCGACGCCGGCGGCCGTGCTATTCGGACCCTGAGCCGACGTTCCCCGGTGCCCGGCAACAACCTGACCTTGACCCTCGACAGCCGCTTGCAGGAAGTGGCCGAGCAGGCCTTCGGGCAGTACCGCGGCGCGCTGGTGGCCATCGAGCCGAAGAGCGGCGAGGTGCTGGCCTTTATCAGCAAGCCCGGGTTCGACCCCAACCTGTTCATCGACGGCATCGACCCGGTTAACTGGGATGCCCTCAACAACTCCCCCGACAAGCCGCTCAACAACCGCGCCCTGCGCGGGCAGTATCCGCCGGGTTCGACCTTCAAGCCGTTCATGGCGCTGGCCGGGCTGGAACTGGGCAAGCGCACGCCTTCCTACACCATCTCCGACCCGGGGTTTTTTACCCTGCCCGGCAACTCCCATCGCTATCGGGACTGGAAGGCGGGCGGGCACGGTTCGGTGGATTTGCACAAATCCATCGTGATTTCCTGCGACACCTACTACTATGGCCTGGCCAACGATCTGGGGCCGGACAACATCTTCAACTTCATCGGCCAGTTCGGCTTCGGCAAAAAGACCGGCATCGACATCGAGGGTGAAACCACCGGCCTGCTACCCTCGCGCGAGTGGAAGATGAAGCGCTACAAGCAGAAATGGTATGCTGGCGACACCATCAGCGTCGGCATTGGCCAGGGCTATAACCTGGCCACCCCCCTGCAACTGGCCTTCGCCACGGCGGTGCTGGCGAATAACGGTACCGTTATCCGTCCGCACCTGGTGCGCTCGATTCTCGATGCCGCCACCAACCAGGTGCGGACAGTGCCTGCTGCCAAGCCCGTCGCCACCCTGATGTTGAAGCCGGAGAACCTGGAACTGGTGAAGAAAGCCATGATAGACGTCACCCAGCCGGGCGGTACGGCAACGCGCGTCGGCGCGGGCGCTCCCTATCTCACCGCCGGCAAGACCGGCACGGCCCAGGTGATCGCCATCAAGCAGGGCGAGAAATACGTGGAAAGCCGGGTTGCCGAGCGCCACCGCGACCACGCCCTGTTCATCGCCTATGCCCCGGCCGAAGATCCCAGGATTGCCATGGCCATCCTGGTTGAAAACGGCGGCCACGGTGGCTCGACCGCGGGGCCTATCGCCCGCATGGTGCTGGATTATTACCTGCTCGGCAAACTGCCGCCGCCACCAGTGCCGCCAACCGAGGCGATCGAGGAGGAGCATGATTAAAATCGACTTGCGGCGTTTATGGCTGAGGCTGACCGAGAATGTCGACAGCTTGCTGCTGAGCTTTATTCTGATGCTCATGCTGATCAGCCTGGGTGTGCTGTTCAGTGCTTCCGGCCAGGATCTTGCCAAGGTCTCCGGCCAGATGGTCAACATGGCCGTGGCGCTGCTTTTGATGTGGATTGTTGCCAAGGTGCCGCCACAGCATCTGGCGCGGCTTGCCTTGCCGGTTTATGTCTTTGGGTTGTTGCTGCTGGTTGGCGTCGCTCTTTTTGGCGATGTCAGCCACGGCGCGCGGCGCTGGCTGCATGTCGGCGTCACCCGCATCCAGCCCTCGGAGATGATGAAGCTGGCCGTGCCGCTGATGCTCGCCTGGTACCTGGACCGGCGCGAAAAGACGCTCAACCTCAAGGATTTCGGCGTCGCCGTCCTGATGCTGTTGGCTCCGGTGGGGCTGGTATTGAAACAGCCGGATCTCGGCACCTCCTTGCTGATTTCCGCCGCCGGCTTCTATGTGTTGTTCCTGGCAGGCCTGAACTGGCGCATCATCCTCGGACTGGTTGGGGTCGCTGCGGCGAGTGCGCCGATTCTGTGGTCGCTGCTGCACGATTACCAGCGTCAGCGCATCCTGACCCTGATCGACCCTTCCCAGGACCCTCTCGGCTCGGGTTATCACATCATTCAGTCGAGCATTGCATTAGGCTCGGGTGGGGTTTTCGGCAAGGGCTGGTTCAACGGGACGCAGACACATCTCGATTTTCTGCCGGAGCGCACCACGGACTTCATTTTCGCCGTCTATGCCGAGGAATTCGGCCTGGCCGGCAATCTTATCCTGCTGGCGTTGTACGTCCTGGTGATCGGCCGTGGCCTGGTGATCGCCGCCAAGGCGCCGACCCTGTTCAGCCGCCTCCTGGCGGGCAGCATCACGCTGACCTTCTTCACCTATGCCTTCGTCAACATGGGCATGGTGAGCGGCATCCTGCCCGTGGTCGGCGTGCCGCTGCCGCTGATCAGCTACGGCGGGACTTCCATGGTGACACTGCTGGTTGGA
>JAIOJM010000306.1 GCA_019911785.1 Sulfuricella sp.
CTCGTTTCAGCAAGGCAATTAGAACTTGAGCACGCAGGTCTTTCTGTCATAGTGGTGTTTTGCATCACACCCAGCCCCGCCGCTCGATTTCGGCAATCATTTTGCTGGCTGTAGCTATGAGTGCTGGCACAAAAGAATGGCCGGTTTGCAGGGCGCTGCTGAGTACAACTGGGTCTTCAACGTATTCATGAACCATCTGGTTTCTGAGGTTACGCATGGTCATCCATTCGTCAGCAGACTTGAGCAGTCCCAAGCGTTCGGCGCGGTCAAGGTTGTCGATGGCGGCGGATGGTTTCTCACCCAAGGCGGCCAGGAGCAACGGCAACAGTTTGTCACCCACGGTGTCTTGCAGGCGGCCAAACCTGCCCACAAAGGCTTCCACCCTCTCTGCCAGGTCGGGGTCTTCTTCGAGCCGGGTTGCTTGCTCCAGGGTAAACAAGCCTCCAAACAGGCGCCGGTCCGTGGTGGTGAGGTGTTTGCATTCTTTGCGTACGACACGGGCTAAAAATTGCAGGCGCAGTGCGATTTTCGGTTCCACTGTCATAGCAATTTCCCTTCCTTGAATGCCATGTCGTGAATGGGCAGGCGCATCAGGTTGGGTGCGCTGAGCAGTACGTCCACTTTGCGTCCTTGCATGGCGCGCGACACCAGAGCGGACATCTGCGCGGCCATGAGTGCGGGGTTTTCTACAGGTTCCGGCAATTCAAGCATGAGGTCAATATCTCCGCCGTGTGCAGCGTCATCCAGCCTGGAGCCGAAAACTCGCACGCGGGATTGGCTTCCTGCCACTTGGCGAGCAAGTTGGCGAATAATCTGGGTTTGGTAGTCAGTCAGGCGCATGCTTTTTGAGCTTCCCTGGAAATTTAGAAAAGCGATCGGAAATAATTAAATAATAGGAGTTACATCCCATTTTTTCATTCGATCTTCGACCACCTTTGTCTTGAACCATTGATAGATATTTGATGCTCATGGACAATCCGGCTTCACGATGAACAGTTTCGCATTTCTCACTGGCAGATGTCACCCTTTCCTCATGATTTGATGCCGTGACGTGCACTCAGTCTCACTTACAGCGCATCGGCGAATTCTTCGCGGCTGTGCTGAAAGAAGGCGTAGCCTAGAATGGCAGTTGCCAAACCGATGGCCAGCGCGGTAACCCAGGGAGCCCACGGAATCGACGCTCCCAAGGCGGCAGCCCGACCGGCCTCTATCACCGCGCCGAGCGGATTGTGCAAATAGATGGGGCGTAGCACTTCCGGCACTGCGCTCACCGGGTAGAACACCGGCGACAGAAACATCAGCATCTGCACGAACAGCGGGACGATCTGGGTCATGTCCTTGATGAACACCCCCCAGGCGGCGAGAAACCAGGAAAAACCCAGGGCGAGCAGCAGGATGGGGATAAGCAGTAACGGGAAAAGCAGTACCTGCACGTGCAGATTGCCCGTCCAGGCCAGTGCCGCCAGCAGAATGAGGAAATTGAATACGCCATGTACCAGCCCTGCGCCGAGGGGAACCAGGGGCAGGATTTCCACCGGAAAGATGATTTTTTTCACGAAGCTGGGGTAGCCGCGCACCGCCGAGGGCGAGCGGGATACGGCTTCGGCAAAGATGTTGAACACGATCAGGCCGCTGTACAGGATCAGCCAGAAAGGCAGCCCCTCCTGCTGCTGGGGCCAGCGCGCCTGGAAGATATGACCGAAAACGAAGGCAAAAATACCCAGCATCAGCAGCGGGCTGAGGAAAATCCACAGCACGCCGAACATCGCGCCCCGGTAGCGCAGCAGCACATCGCGCTTGATGAGCTGGCCGAGCAGGTAGCGGTGGCGCCAGATATCGGCAACGATGCGCAGGGGATTTAAAATCATTGTGCTCATTTCGGCCTGGGAATCACTCCGCGACCCTGCAGGTAGCCGATGACCTGATCCACACATTGATCCAGCGGCATGCTGCCCGTATCGATGGCCAGTTCCGGATTTTCCGGTTCTTCATAGGGGGAGGAGATGCCGGTGAAATCGCGGATCTCGCCGGCACGGGCCCGGCGGTACATCCCTTTCACGTCCCTCTGCTCACAGACCTCAATCGGACAGCGGCAGTAGACTTCGATGAAATCGCCGGGAACCGTCAGATTGCGAACTTTGAGTCGATCCGCTCGGAAGGGCGAGATGAAGGCGGTCAGCGCAACCACGCCCGCTTCGACAAACAGTTTGGCCATCTCGCCGATACGGCGGATATTTTCCCTGCGATCCTCCTCGGAAAAATCCAGATCCCCACACAGACCGTGACGAACATTATCGCCGTCGAAAACAAAGGTTCGGCAACTCATCTGGTGCAGCCTCTCTTCAACCGCGTGTGCCAATGTCGACTTGCCGGCACCGGAAAGCCCAGTAAACCAGATGATCACACTTTTGTGGCCGTTGAGCTGTTCTCTGCGAGCGCGCGTTACCGTGGCATGGTGCCAGACGGTATCGGAGCTTTTATTATTCATAGCGCAACGCCTCCACCGGCTTGAGCATCGCTGCCCTGCGCGCCGGGTAATAGCCGAAAAATACGCCGATCGCGGCAGAAAAGGCAAACGACAGCAGGATCGACCACACTGTCACCACCACGACCATTTCTGCCATCGAACTGACCAGCCAGGCACCACCAACGCCGAAGAGCACGCCAACCAGCCCGCCGACGATGCAGATAATCAGCGCTTCGAGCAGAAATTGCAGCAGGATGTCGCGGCGGCGCGCGCCGATCGCCATGCGGATGCCGATTTCCCGGGTGCGCTCGGTGACCGATACCAGCATGATGTTCATGATGCCGATCCCGCCCACCAGCAGGGAAATGGAGGCGATGGCGCCGAGCATGAAGGACATGGCCTGCGCCGATCCGGCGGCGGATTGCGCCACCGAGGTCAGGTTGCGGATTGTGAAGTCGTTTTCCGCATCTTCGGCCAGGCGATGGCGCTGGCGCAGCAATTGGGTCATTTCACGCTCCGCTTCACCCATCGTTTCGGCCGATCGCGCCTGAACCATGATATAGCGCACCGTGCCCGGGAACTGGTTGCCGAAAAGCTTGCGCTGGGCGGTGGTGACCGGCACCACGGCGGTGTCGTCCTGATCCCGTCCGTCCAGGCTCTGCCCCTTTGCCGAGAGCAGGCCAACGACCAGGAACGGCATGTTCTTGATGCGGATGATCTTGCCGGTGGGGTCTTCCTCGCCGAACAGGTTTTTTGCCACCGTCTGGCCGAGCAGGACCACCCGGGTCGCGCCGCGCACATCGCTTTCCTCGAAGGGATGCCCGGAGTCCAGGCTCCAGTTGCGCACTGTAAAGTAATCCGGCGTGGAGCCGGTGACGATGGTGCTCCAGTTGTTTGAACCATAGGCCAGTTGGGCGTTGCCCGGATACGAGGGGGAAACCGCCTTGACCGACGGGACTTGAGCGAGCGCCTGCGCGTCGGAGACGGTCAGGGTAGGCACGCTGCCCGCGCCGAAGCGCAGCCCGCCTGAAGTGCTGGCGCCGGACAGGACGATGAACAGGTGGCTGCCCATCGAGGCGATGGACTGGTTGACGGTGTACTGCGCGCCTTGGCCGACGGCGAGCATCAGCACCACCGCCGCCACACCGATCACCATGCCGAGCATGGTCAGCGCGGTGCGCATGCCGTTCATCGCCATGGCGCGCCAGGCTTCGGCGAATATCGCAAGAATTTTCATGACAAAAAGATTAACCACGAATAACACGAATGTTCACGAATCTGCACGAATACATCAATACAGGAAATCATAGAACGACCCGCTGGTATTCCAAACGAGGGTTGGCAAAGTTAAAAACCATAGCCAAATTCAGGCCGGTTGCCTTGAGATAATTAAGTGCCTGGGCCTTATGGGAATCAGATATTTCACTTACCGTTTTGAGTTCCAGAATAATCTTGTTCTCGACCAGAATATCAGCGTAATAAGTGCCGATGGATTCGCCGTCAAACAATACAGTAATCGGAGCCCGCTGCACCGCATCGATTCCCGCTTTGTGAAGCAGCACCATCAATGCATTCTCATACACTTTTTCCAAAAACCCATTTCCCAGCCTGGTATGAACCTGCATGGCCAAACCCACGATTTGGTAAGCTAATTCTTGATGAAGTATTTTCGTCGGATTCGTGTTCATTCGTGTTCATTCGTGTCATTCGTGGTGAATGAACTGACTTTTCCATCATGCGCCACCCGCCCGTCCACGAAGCGCACCATCCGGTGAGCATAGCGGGCGATATCCAGCTCGTGGGTCACCAGGATGACGGTCATGCCCTGTTCGCGGTTGAGGCGGGTGAATATTTCCATGATCTCCTGGCCGGTGTGGGTGTCGAGGTTGCCGGTGGGCTCGTCCGCCAGGATCAGCGGCGGGCGGTTGATCAGCGCGCGGGCGATGGCGACGCGCTGCTGCTGGCCGCCGGAGAGCTGGTTGGGCAGCGATAGCGCGAACTTTTCCAGGCCGGTCTGGCGCAGCATTTCCAGGGCGCGTTCACGGCGTTCAGCCTGTCCCAGGCCGGCGTAAAGCAGCGGCAGCGCGACATTGTCGACAGCCGTGACGCGCTTGAGCAAATTGAAGCCCTGGAACACGAAGCCGATCAGGCCGTTGCGCAGATTAGCGAGTTCGTCCGGATTCAGCTGCGCGACATCCCGGCCATTCAGGAAATAATGCCCGCTGGTTGGCGTATCGAGACAGCCGAGGATGTTCATGAAAGTGGACTTGCCCGAACCGGAGGGCCCCATGATGGCGACGAATTCGCCGGGGGCGATGCTCAGGTTGACGTCATGCAGCACCGGGGCGGTGCGGCCGCCGGCGATTTCATACTGCTTGTGCAGGCCTTCGACGCGGATCAGGGAATCGGCCATTACATCATCCTGAGGCCAAAGCCGGTACCTTTGCCTTTCTTGGTATCGATCTCTCTGACTACCAGCGACTCCCCGGGCTTGAGTTCATCCCCCAGCACTTCGGTGTAGGTGCCGTCGGAGATGCCGGCCTTGATCCTCACCGGCTTCGGCTCCCCGCGCTCGAGCCGGTAAACGGTAGCGCCGCCGCGCCCTTTTTCTTTCCTGTTGTTGTTCTTGCCGGCGGTCTCGCCGCCTTCTTCCTTCAGCGGCTTGAAGCGCAGCGCCGCATTCGGCACGCGCAGCACGTTTTCGTGGCGGCTAACGATGATCTGGACGTGGGCGGTCATGCCCGGCAACAGCACTTCATCCGGGTTGTCCACCGCCACCACCACATTGTAGGTCACTACGTTCTGCTGCACGGTGGGGTTCAGCCTGACCTGCTTGACGCGGCCTTCGAACTGCCGGTCGGCAAAGGCGTCGACGCTAAAGCGCACCGGCAGGCCGATCGTGAGATTGCCGATATCCGCCTCGGCCACGCTGGTTTCGATCTGCATCTGCTTGAGATCGCCGGCGATCTGGAACAACGTCGGCGTCTGGAAGCTGGCCGCGACCGTCTGGCCCACATCGATATTGCGCGCCACCACCACACCGGAAATCGGCGAACGGATTACGGAATAGTTCAGGTTGGTGCGGGAGCGTGTCAGCTGGGCTTGCGCCAGCTTGATCTGCGCCAGGGCGGAATCCAGTTGCTGCCTGGCCTGATCGACAGCATCCTGGGAAATGAAGCCCTTCTGCTTCAAGGAACGCGCTCGCTCCTCCTTGGCTCGCATCAGAACGAGATTGGCCTCGGCATTGGCGACGTTGGCCTGGTCCTGCCTGAGCTGGGCTTCGAACAGGGCGGGATCGAGTTCCGCCAGAATCTGCCCTTCCTTCACCCGGCTGTTGAAATCCGCATTGAGGCGCTTCAGCGTACCAGACACCTGGGTGCCCACGTTCACCAGCACCACCGGGCTCAGGGTGCCATTGGCCGAGATGGTCTGGACGATATCGCCGCGGTCAACCGCCTGGGTTTTGAACTTTTCCTGGGAGGGGCTGGCGCTCCGGGTCTTCCAGTAATAGGCGCCGCCGGCAGCGACGATGAGCGCGAGAATAACCAGCGGGATTCGGATGGAACGGGTTGAGGGCATAGGCGTCTTCGGCAAAGAAAAAATTATAGCAGTTGCCCGCCTATCTTACCCTATTCAAGCGATGCCGGCATTGCCCTCCACCCCGATCAGCCTGGGCAGATTGAGCTTGCGCGGCGTGATCACCTTCTTGTCGCGCAAGTAGCTCGCCACCACATCCCATACCGGCTCGCCGCTGGCGCCCTCCGCCACTGGCGCCCAGCCTGCCACCTTGTATTTCTTGTTGGGATCGAGCGGCTTGCCCTTCAGAACCATGTTGTTGATGCGCTTGCCGAAGCCCTGGCGCAAATCGCAGGTATAGCTGATGCCGCCGACGCGCACCATGTCGCCGCCCTGCTGCTTGTAGGGATCGGCATTGAACAGGTTGTCACAGACGTCTTCCATAACGGACTTGATCGTTTCACCGGTCATTTCGGTCAGCGTGGTATAGGGATAGGTGATGGCGGTCTGGTCCATCAGATTTTCCATGGTGATGGTGTCGCCCGGCAACAGCGAAGTGCCCCAGCGGAAGCCGGGAGAGAAGGCCGCGTCCGCTCCTTTCACTTCCATCAGGGCATCCAGAATCAATTGATCGAAGGTGCCGTTGAAGTTGCCGCGGCGGTACAGCGTCCCCTCGGTGACGGCCAGCTTTTCCGCCAGCTTGGCTTCGTAGGGCGCGCGAACCTTCTTGATCAGGGCTGCCATGTTTGCATCCGGCTTAATCAGGTTAGCGAACACCGGCAGCAGCTTGTATTTGAAGCCGGCCACCTTGCCGTTCCTGACGTCGAAATCCAGCACGCCAAGAAACTTGCCATTGGAACCGGCGTTGGTCACCAGGGTTTGTCCCCTGGCATTCTTGACGATGGACGGAGCAGGCATGCCGTCGTGGGTATGGCCGCCGAGGATGGCATCGATACCGGTGACACGGCTGGCCATTTTGAGGTCCACATCCATGCCGTTGTGGGACAGCACCACCACGACCTGGGCGCCCTTGGCGCGAGCCTCATCCACCATCTTCTGCATATTGTCGTCCTGGATGCCGAAGCTCCAGTCCGGGGTCATGTAACGCGGGTTGGCGATCGGCGTGTAGGGGAAGGCCTGGCCGATGATCGCCACCGGGATGCCGTTCATGCGCTTGATGACATAAGGCTGGAACACCTGGTCACCGAAATCGTTGGTCTTGATGTTCTGCGCCAGAAAATCCACCTTGCCCTTGAAATCGTTGTCCACGATCTGCTTGACGCGCTCCGCGCCCAGAGTGAATTCCCAATGGCCGGTCATGATGTCCACACCGAGCAGTTTGCAGGCATCCACCATGTCCTGGCCATTGGTCCACAGCGCGGTGGCGGAACCCTGCCAGGTATCGCCGCCATCCAGCAGCAAGGCCCCCGGACGGTTGGCGCGAACCTTCTTCACCAGCCCGGCGAGGTGGGCGAAGCCGCCGACCTTGCCGTAGGTGCGGGCGGCCTTTTCGAAATCGAGGGAAGTGAAAGCATGCGCCTCGACCGTGCCGGGCCGGATGCCGAATGCCTTGAGCAGTTTCTCGCCCACCAGGTGCGGCGGCTTGTTGAGGCTGGTGCCCAGGCCGATATTCACGTTGGGTTCACGGAAATAAATCGGCATCAACTGAGCATGGCAATCGGTGATGTGCAGCAATGAGACATTGCCGTATGCGGGCAAATCGTAGAAGCTTCCTGCGTGACTGGCAGACAGGGCCTGCCGGCTGTTCAGCGCGAAGCCGGATGCGGCGGCCACTGCCAGGATCTGCAGAAATTCGCGGCGGTTCATGGACATGGAAACTCCAAATCAGGAAAGAGGCACGAGGCGAGGGGCAGGAGGAAAACGCGAAGCGACAATCGCCTCCAGCCTCCAGCCCCGCGCCCCTGGCCCGAGTGGCTTACTTGCGGAACACCGGAGTCTGCATCGGCAGGCCGTTGCTCATGTAGGTGAGGAAATATTCGAGGTTGTTGTACTCTTCGCTGTTGAATTCCAGCGGCGCGGAACGCACATTTTTCTGGCACTGGCGAAAACGCCCTTGCAGCGTAACCAGGTCCGTTCCGGCGCGAAACTCCGGCCAGTGCGCAGCCTGCCCGATCATCGGGGAGAGCTGTTCGCTACGGACGAAGTTGCCGACATTGTCGATATGACAGGTCGCACAGGAGAAATTCAGCTGGCCGCGGCGGCTATAGTAATGGGTCTTGCCTTTCTCGTACGCAGCCAGGGCAGCGGGGCCCTCCACCTTGACCTGCACTTTCATCCCGTCCGATAAACTCTTTACATATACCGACAACAACCCGAGATCATTGCTGCCATATTTCAGCTCCGCCTCGCCATTCGCCTTCAGGCAGGCATTGAGCGCGTTCTCGAAGGTGATGACCTTGCCGATGGCGTTATCAAATTGGGGATAATTACCCGCCGCATTCTTTCCGCCATCGGGAAAGCACGAGGATAACTTCTTGCCGTTCTTGAACGGCTTTTCCCACATTTTCCTGCCCTCATCGACATCGTTGACGAAGGGTGGGAAGATCATGATGCTGTCGTATTGGTCTTTGGCGTCCGGATTCAAGGCCAGGGCGCCCAGCACATAATCCTCAAACTTCACGCCAGGAAGTCGCTGTTTGTAATGCTCGGTCAAGGCCTTGCGATCCTCGGCAGGCCCGGCGATCGCAGCAAGGCTGGCACCCAGGAACAGGCAGGCCAGAATAGCGGTGAGTCTCCGTCTCATCATCATTCCTTTCGCAGAAATCATTATAGTTTTTTGTGTTGCATTGGCCGGACAAGAAGCATCCGGCCGGGCTTGATCAGGCAATGGCCGCCTCGCCGCTAATTTTTCCGCCTTTGTTGTCCACCGCATTAATCACGATTTTGTCGCCGGCCTTGGCGCCCTTGATCTTGAAACCCAGAAAGGGATTCTTGGAAATTGCCGCACCCCACTGCGCTTCCAGCACGGTCTTGTCATTCAGGGTGGCCACGACGTGATTGATGAAGAAGGCGGGAATCAATTGCCCGGTTTTGGCGTCCTTGCGCAAACCGGTCTCCATGATGTGATTCATCAGTGCTTTTACATCGGCGACATCGCCTTGCAGCGTCGCGCGAATTTTCATTCCTTCAGCCATGTTCGTATCCTTGTCAAATAAAGTGAATATTCAAATCCATTCATGCCGATCAACCACCGCAGCCGCCGATCGTCACCTTGACTTCCTTGGTGGCGGTGTAAGCCTTGCCGCCGGCTTTCACTGCCACCCTGACGTGGGAAGTGTTGGCCATCTTGATGCGTGTAGAAACGTATCCTTCCGCACCATTGGAAAACTCGAAATCAGCGATCAAGGGATTCTGGTTCTTGTCTACAAAAATCATGATGGAAGTGGTGCCGGGAATTTTGCTGGTCACTTCCACCGGAACCACCGCACCATTCTCGGCAATATCCGGCGCCTTGATCAGGATGTCCTTGCTCTCGGTGGCACCAGTAACATTCATGCCCTTCATTGCATCCGCCGTGGTCGTGGCATCAAATGCCACCTTGTTCCATTCCGCTGCCAACACCTGACCAGGCCTGAGCAGGCCCGCGGCGATGGCGACCGCCACCGTCCCGGCAGCACCGGTACTCTTCAAAAAAGTTCTACGCAAGTGATTCATCTTTCCAATCTCCGAATAAAAAAGTTAAAGGCTAAGTATATATTCAACGACCTGATCAATTTCCTGCTCAGTCAGAATCTGGTGCTTTCCGAAAGGCGGCATCGAAGTTTTTGGATTGGCTACCGTGGAATCCCAAACCTGGGCACGCAGCTTGTTCCGGTCGGGAAAGCGCTCCTTCATCATGATGAAGGGTGGCGCTATATTACCAGGCGAATCGGCCTTCGGATCATTGGGGATCGCATGGCAGGCGAGGCAATTGCCCTTCGCCTTGTTGAACAAGACCGTCCGTCCAGCGGGTTCCTTGGCAACTTCGGCTGCCATGGACAGGTTCGCGATACCCAAGCCGGCGATCAGCGCAAACAAAAGTGTCGATATTTTCCGCATCACTCCTCCTTCTCCGTTTTGTCGAGCATTCTCCGAAGGCATCCACTTTACCCTGGAAAAATTTGCTGTTTGTGTAAAACAAGCATACTGAATTTACCCTGGTCAAAGCAAGCTTTTTTTGAAATTTTTTGTTTTATTTCCGATAGTTAGTACAAATGTACTAGGTAAATTAGCATATGACCAATTGCCGATCAAACCAAAGGCAATCATTTTTGGCGCAAAGCTATTCTACCTCGCTCAACAGCTTTTCGATCATCCCTTCTGCCTGCCCAAGATAGCCTTGGCCAAACATATTCAGGTGATTGAGTATGTGGTACAGATTGTATAACGACTTTCGCATGGGGTAGCCGGAATCGAGAGGGAACGCCTCGCGGTAGGCCGCATGGAATGCCTCGGGGAACCCTCCGAATAATTCTGTCATCGCCAGATCAGTTTCCCTGTCGCCATAGTAGACCGCCGGATCGAAAATAACCGGCTCACCGGTAGCGGCGTAAGCATAATTTCCGCCCCACAGATCGCCGTGCAGCAAGGAGGGAAACGGTGCATAGCCGGCAAAAAAACCGTCCAACCTCGCCAGCAAACGCTCCCCCTTGCGTTGCAGTGCGCCGCCGTAACCGTTGCTTGCCGCCAGCGCCAACTGGCGCCCGATCCGCCGGTCACGCCAGAACTCCGGCCAGTTGTCGGCAGGCGTGTTGACCTGGGGGGTGGAGCCGATCGTGTTGTCGCGCCGCCAGCCGTACTGTGTCGCGCTTGCCCGGTGCATGTCGGCCAGCTGGCGCCCAAGATCTTCTGCCCGCCCCCTCCTGCCGGAACTGAAATCAATAACCTCGAGCACCAGAAATGCCGAATCTTCGGCGACTCCGGCACACACCGGATGGGGAACGCGGATAACGCCGGCTCCCGCGATTTCACGCAGCCCGTCGGCCTCCGCTTCAAACATGGCCAGGCCAGACACGCGGTTAACCTTGACGAAGAAGCGGCGCTCACCGTCCTCGACCGAATACGTCGAATTGATGCATCCGCCGCCGATGGCGCGGCATTTCCGGACGGCAAAATCTTCCCCCGTTGCAACCCGGATTGCCTTGCCGATCGCCTGCCACATCGCTTCATTTGCCATGGTTTATTTTACGCCGAAATTCGCATGTAAAATTCGCGCCATACCCGTCCAAATCCAATACCATCAAAACCTGAAACCAGGAACCCTTCACGACGAGCAGCTCACCGAGATATGCTGCGCCCAGTCCGGCGGCGGGGCGGCATAATCGGCCATCTCCGGCTGCTCGTCAAAGGGGCGGCTCAGCAGTTTCAGCAAGCGATCCACTTCCGAAAAGTCGCGCTCCTTCTCGGCCTTGCCGATCGCGACCTGCGCCAGATAATTGCGCAGGATGTATTTGGGATTGACCCTGTCCATGCGCACCTTGCGTTCCCCGTCCGTGCCCGGCTCACTTTGCAAACGGGCGCGATAGGTTTCAGCCCAGGCATCGAACGCCGGGCGGTCGATGAATTGATCGCGCACCACGCTGTTCTGCTCGCCCGGTGCGGATCTGAAATCGCCCAGGCTGCGGAACAGATGGGTATAGTCCACCTGGTTGGCGTGCATCAGCCCCAGCAGCGCCTCGATCAGTGCAACATCTTCTTTGCCCGTGTGAGCCAGCCCCAGCTTCTGGCTCATCAAGTCCACATAGTGCTCGGCGTTAGTCGGGCCATAGTTGCCCAGCACCGCTCTTGCCTCCTCCACCGGAACAATCGGCGTCAAGGCCTGCGCCAGGCAGGTCAGGTTCCACAGACCGATTTGCGGCTGCCGGTCAAAGGCGTAGCGCCCGCCATGGTCGGAATGGTTGCAGACGTAACCCGGATTGTAGGTTTCCATGAAACCGAATGGGCCATAGTCGAAAGTCAAACCGAGGATGGACATGTTGTCGGTGTTCATCACCCCATGCGAGAAGCCGACCGCCTGCCACTTGGCCATCAGCCTTGCGGTGCGCGTGACCACTTCGTTCAGGAAACGCGGATACTTGTCAGGCGCATCGGCCAGCTCGGGGAAATGCCTGGCGATCACATAATCGGCAAGCAGGGAGATCGGCTCAGGCTGGTCCCGGTAGAAAAACACCTCGAACGAACCGAAGCGCACGTGAGATGGCGCGATGCGCGTGACCACCGCAGCACTTTCGACGCTCTCGCGCCAAACCTCCTCGTCGCTGCCCACTATGCACAAGGCGCGCGTGGTGGGAATGCCCAGGCCATGCATGGCCTCCGAGCACAGGTATTCGCGGATGCTGGAACGCAGCACGGCACGGCCATCGCCACTGCGCGAAAACGGCGTGGACCCTGCCCCCTTCAGTTGAAGGTCCCAGTGCCCCCCGGCGCGATTCTTGACTTCACCCAGCAATATCGCCCTGCCATCGCCCAGCTGCGGCACGAAATGGCCAAACTGGTGCCCGGCATAGAGCATCGCCAGCGGGTCGCTGCCGGGCAGCAAACGGTTGCCGATGAAATACTCGGCAAAGTCGGCGCGCTTCGCTTCGTCCGCATCCAGATCGATCAATTCTGCCGCATTCGCGTTGAAGCTGACCAGGTAAGGCTCGGGCAGAGGCGTGGGGTGCAAGCGGCGGTGGAAAGTATCCGGCAGGCGCGCAAAGGTATTCTGGAAATTCAGCTGATCGAGTTTTTTCATGGAGCGATTCAATCCCAAGGGTGTTCTGGGAGAATCAGGCCGACTCGGCTAGAATCAAGAGTACGAAGCTAAAGTCAGACAAAATTGCCGCTCGCCACCACGCTCAAGATTATCGAAACCATCGCAGGTATTCCTGATGCGCAGTGGAACGCACTGGCAGGCAACAACCCTTTCAAGAAAAAATCCGGTGAATGATGCTTTCACCAGCATTGCCAAGTCGAGTCTTCCACGCCAACGCTGATGTAGTGCGAAGCAAAACCCCTTGTTTGCTGCCGTAGCGTCCCTGTAAAGAGCCACCCGGCTCTCGAATGGCACTGCGGTCACAGTTCAAGCGGGCTCGGGTATTGTGCCAACTGGACCTCGGCACCGGTGTGCATGTCTATGCCGTAAATGCCCTGCCCGTTGACGCAAGCAGAGGGGCGATATGTTCGGCGCGGGTTTCGGCTTCGTTCATTGCGCAGCGTTCCCATAAGGTGCAAATTGATTGCTATCTCGGGTAAGCAACTGCATCAGCTTCGGGTGGATGAACAGTTTTTCCTTTGTTACGGCCACTTCGGCCAGCACGCCGATTTCCACCAACTGCTTCAGGTACTGCGATGCCGTTTGCCGTTTCGCGATGCCCGCTTCGGTCAGACTGCCGATCCGGCAATACGGCAGCTCGAATATCAGGCTCACCAGCTCATGGCTGTAAACCTTGGGCAATCTGCCGCGAACATATTCCGTCGTGTGCTCCGACAATGCCCGGATCGCCGCGATTTTCGCCGTTGTCCAGATTGCCGTTTCTTCCACGCCCTTGATGATGTAAAGCAGCCACGGCTCCCAGTCTTGCTCGCGGGTCACCTGCAACAACAAGCGGTAGTAATCCGCCTTGTTCTGGATGATGTAACGGCTCAGATACAAGATCGGCAGGGTCAGCAAATTTTCCTGAATCAGAAACAGGCTGTTCAACACCCGCCCCGTTCGGCCATTACCATCCGTGAATGGGTGTATCGCCTCGAACTGATAATGACCCATCGCCATGCGGATCAGCGGGTCGAGCGACGTTTCGTTGTGCAAAAATCGCTCCCAGTTCGCCAGTAAATCCCGCAACAATGGCTCGCCTTCGGGTGGGGTGTAGATGATCTCGCCCGTCGCATCATTGCTCAGCGTGGTGCCCGGCGTGCGGCGCACCGTCATCTCAACGCCCTTGATGCGGGTGCATATCTGCTCTGCGGTGCGAGTGGTGAGTGGGTATTCCTGGAGTGCCTTGAACCCCTCGAACAGCGCATGGCTATAGCGCAAAGCTTCCTTGGTGGCAGGGTCTGCCTGCTCCTCACTACGCAGATACCGGAACAACTGGTCCGTGGTCGTAACGATATTCTCGATTTCCGAACTAGCGCGCGCTTCGAGCAACGGCAGCGAATTGATGAGCACGGCCTGATTGGGGATCAGCTCCGCCGCCTGCTTGAGTTCGGCCAATGCCGCACGCGCGGTAATGCACTGCTTCAACACCGCGCGAGTTTCAATCTCCACCTTGGGCGGCAAGGCAGGCAGCGCATTGTAGGGCCGCTCCGGTCGCCAGTTTTTGAGGCTCATGTTTGCATTTCGCATTTTTTCGACACAACCGCAGTCTATGTCGATGCCATCGACACGTCAACAATATGTGTCGATTTTTTCGCGTTTCATCGACACAAGATGCCGATGTGTCGATGAAGTGAGCATGCAAAGAAAACGGCCTAGAGAATTATCTCTAAGCCGTTGTTTTTTATGGTGGGCCCGCACGGACTTGAACCGTGGACCAAAGGATTATGAGCACCACTCAACCGTGAAATATAGGCCGCAAAGCTGAAGATTTCAAAGAAATTTCTTGTTGGCCATTCTACTACACACTCGAAACCGAAACATATCCGAACCTCCCCTTTCTAAAATTGCATTATTTAATGTAAAAATCAAACGGTAACAATTGGTTGCCCACCCGAAAAACCGAGCGGAAGCCGAACATTGCACTGAAATTCCGCCAGACTGGGGCGAAAGCACCAGGGTAGCCCGAGTGCGGCGTGCCGGGGCCAGCGGAGGGGGTAGGCATCCACCTCGCCGGGTTCGCACCAGAGGGTGCCTCTATGGTGTCACGGATCGCCCCATAGGAGCCAAACCATGATCGCCTAATGGCGCCACCAGATGATCGCCGTAATGGCGCCATCGCAGGATCGGCATAAAGGCGCCAGTCCATGATCAGATAATGGCGCCACCCCACCCAGAATCAAGGTCTCGAACTTTCCTGAAATCGGCTACCCTCCCGGCATTTTGCCGGGAGAAGCCATGAGTAATCGGAGGTTCGAAATGTATCAATATCGCCAAGCCTTGGTGCGCATGCGCCAGGGTGATCCTGACCGGGTGATCGCCCGGTCTGGCCTTATGGGGCGCAAGAAGCTCGCCAGCATCCGGAAACAGGCCATCAGCCATAACTGGCTTTCCCCAAGCCAGCCCTTACCCGACGACAGCGCACTTGCCGAAGTCTTCCAGCCACCTTTAAGCGTCCCGGTGGCCAGCACCTCATCGCTGGCGCAATTTCGCGAGCAAGTGACCGCCTGGCACGATGCCGGCATCCAAGGCACCACCATCCACAGCGCCTTGGCACGCGAGCACGGCTTTACCGGCAGCTATTCGGCGGTGCGGCGACTCCTGCAACAACTCAATGCCGCCAAGCCGCCCGAGGTGTCGATGCGCCTCACCTTTCAACCCGGCGAAGCCGTCCAGGTCGATTTCGGATCAAGCCCGCTCCTCACCGATGTCCACACCGGCGAGATCTTCAAGACCTGGTTCTTCGTCATGACCCTGTGCTGGTCCCGACACCAGTACGTCGAGATGATCCCGGACCAGACCGTCGCAACCTGGCTGGGCTGTCATCGTCGCGCCTTCGAATGGTTCGGCGGCGTACCGGGACGGGTCATCATCGACAACGCCAAGTGCGCCATCACCAAGGCGTGCATTCACGATCCCGAGGTGCAGCGCTCCTATGCCGAGTTCGCCGAAGGCTACGGATTCCGCATCGACCCCTGTCCGCCGCGCGACCCGCAGAAGAAAGGCATCGTCGAAGCCGGCGTGAAGTATGTGAAGCGTTCCTTCCTGCCGCTACGCACCTTCCGCAGTCTCGCCGACGCCAACCGCCAGGCGCAGGAATGGGTGATTAAGGAAGCCGGCAACCGCTGTCACGGCACCACCCGCGAGCAGCCGCTGGCCCGCTTCGCCGAGGTGGAGCGGGCGCTACTGGGCAAGCTGCCCGACGTGCCGCCGGTGCTGGCGGTCTGGGCCAAGGTGAAGGTGCATCGCGACGCCCATGTGCAATACATTCACTGCCTGTATTCGGTGCCGTTCAGGCTGGTCAGCCTGTCTCTTTGGCTGAAGGCCACCGAGACGACGCTCCAGCTCTACCGGGAGCATGAACTGGTCGCCACCCATGTGCGCCAGACCAGACCGGGAAGCCGTTCCACGGTAACTGACCACATGCCGCCCGAGGCGCAGGCTTGGCAGACGCAGGATACGCAGTGGTGCCTCCAGGAGGCCGAACGCATCGGGCCGAGCTGTCATGCCTTGATCCATGCCCTGTTCAGCGACAAGGTGCTGGAGAACCTGCGGGCCGTGCAAGCGGTGCTGCGACTGGCGAAGAAGTTTGGTTCGGCACGGCTGAACGCCGCCTGTGCGCGTGCGATGGCCTTCGATCAGCCACGGCTGCGGACGGTCAAGGCCATCCTCGCCAAGGGGCTGGACCAGCAGGCAGAACTACAGACGTTCGACGCGCTGGCAGCGACTTACACCCAGGGCGGCCGCTTCTGCCGCGACACTTCATCCTTGTTGAATTGAGGTACACCATGAATCCCATTCCTGAACTCTCCCCGCTGCTCAAGCAACTGCGCTTGTCCGGCATTCTCGATTCACTGGAGGCGCGTAACCGTCAGGCGGTCGACAGCCACCTGGCCTACACGGAATTCCTGTCACTGTTGATCCAGGATGAGGTGGCGCGCCGGGAGCAGACCAAGCTGCAATCCCGGCTGCGCCGCGCCAGCTTCCGCTCGCAGAAGACGCTGGAGGGTTTTGACTTCGACCGCTTGCCGCAGCTCAACCGGAGTCTGGTGCATGACTTGGCGACGGGGCGCTACATCGAGGAGAAGGTGGCGGTGCTGATCGCTGGCCCGTGCGGCACCGGCAAGAGCCATCTGGCACAGGCGCTGGGCCATGGCGCGGTGCGCCAGGGCTATGACGTGCTGTTCACCACACAAACCCAATTGCTCGGCAGCCTGCACGGCGCCCGAGCCACCGGTAGCTATGAGCGGCGCTTCCAGCAGTTGGCGCGGGTGGATTTGCTGATTATCGACGACTTCGGACTGAAGCCGTTGCGTCCGCCCCAGGATGAGGATTTCCACGATCTGATTGCGGAGCGCTATGAGCGGACGGCGACAATCCTGACCAGCAACCTGGATTTCGGGGAGTGGGGTGATGCCTTCCCCGCAAACAAGATGCTCGGTGCGGCTACGCTGGACAGGCTCCGTCACGCGGCTTATCGGGTTGTTCTGGACGGCGACAGTTTCCGTGCGCCAAGGCCTATGCCTGACACCCCAAAACCTTCACTTGCGAAAGGAGGAAAAAACACTCATTCTTGACCCCGTTCGAGACCCCGATTCGGGTGTGTCCAGGTGGCGCCATTAGGCCGATCTTGGGTGGCGCCATTGGGGTGATCCGTGACA
>JAIOJM010000307.1 GCA_019911785.1 Sulfuricella sp.
GCCCGCCCCGAGGGGCGGGCGCTACTCTGCGGCTGTAACCTTCCATTGCGAAAAGCTTATTTCTGGATTGGGCGCGAACCTTGGCGCGCCGCGTCGCCAAGGTTGGGTTTGGTAAAAACAAGAGAAAGAATAATCCATAAGCTTCAATACGTTGTCATGTCCGCGAAACTACTGGGTTTGCGCCATAGCTAAGGGTTCGCATTTCATGCCAGCAACGGCCCCTCGAAATCCACCGCACGAAAACAACCGTACTCCCTGACATGTAGCCGCGTGGGTTCGGTGATGCGATAGATACGCAAATTGTCCTCCTCTTTGTTGATTTCTTCCAGCAGCTTTCTTTCCAGCTCCTCGAAGCGGAGCAAATCCACTTGGCATTCGAAGACCGATTTCTGTACCCGCTGGCCGATTCCTTCGCAGAGCTTTGCCACTCTGCGCAAACGCCGCCGGCCTTCTCGGGTTTCGGTAGAAACGTCATAGGTGACGATGACGAGCATAGTTATTTGGCAAGGAACGGCAAATAACCTTCCATCTCGCCGCGCACCGTGCGGGCGAGTAGGCGCGCCTGGAGCAGGGGCACGAGGCCGAGAGGCATTTTGCTATCCAATAGGGGATGCGTAATTTCCTCCTGCTTGCGTTCTTGATAGGCCACGATAACGGTTTTACGGGCTTCGTCTTCCAGTTGCACCGCGCCGCCCTCCCGCTCGTGGAAATCTTTTTCGCTGACCTGTCCACGGTTCACTAAAGTGAGCGCCAGCCGGTCGGCGAAGAGTGCGCGGAATTCTTCCATGAGGTCGAGGGCAAGTGCCGCCCGTCCCGGACGCACAGCATGAAGGAAACCCAATTGAGGATCGAGGCCAACGGCCTCCAGCGCCGAGCGGCAGTCGTTCATGAGCATGGAATAAAGGAAGGAGATCAGGGCATTGAAGCGGTCGCGGGGCGGGCGGCGGGTGCGCCCGTCCATGGCGAAAGCGGGGCGCACATCCCGGCGCACCAAGGCTGGCATAGCCTCGAAATAGGTCTTGGCGGCATCGCCTTCCACGCCGCGCAGGGCGTCGAGATCGGCGGCCTCGACAGCCGCCCGCAATGAGGCGGCAAGATGATCGGCGGCGGCACGCAGGATTTGGGCGTCTTCATCTTCATTGGCGTCCCGCGCACCGCGCTGCAAGACGTTACGGCTGTTCTTGATCTTGCCTGCGATGATGGTTCGGGCGGTTTCCAGGGCAAAGGCGGGGGTGCTCGCCTGTTGGTGCTGGGCCTGCCGTAGCAGGATGTTGCCGCTCACCGGCCCTTCCAGCCGAGCCTTGAAGCGTCCATTACCCGTCAGCAACACCAGACTGATGCCTTCATCGGCGCAGCGGTGCATCAGTGCGGGAGAAAGCATGATGTTACCCAGGCAAACCAAACTACCCAGATGATGCAGCGGCACCTGCAATTTCTTCACGTGCTCCACATCCACCCGCACCGTGTCATTCTCCAGATGAAGATAGGAGTTCGGCGTCATGACATAAAGGGTATTGAGAATCTGGCGCGCCATTTTTACGTTGCCTCCGGCTCAAACAAGGTTTCCAGCAAAACATGCCGCATTGCACGCGCAGCGACAGCCTGCGGCTGGCAGATTTCCTTCAGCGAACACTCCTTGCAGCGCGCATCGTTGACCGGGGGCGGCAACTTGCCGGAATCCATCATGGCGCGGATGGCGTTCACGGTCTCTTCCACCTTGTCGCGCAATTCTTGCGTAATCACCACCTCACGCCTGCGCCGCGAACCGTGGTGGTAAATCGCACCATGCGTGACGACCTTGCCGGTCATCTCTTCCAGACACATCGCCTGCGCGGCAAGCTGGATGTCATCGTTGCCCCATTTCTTGCGCGACCCGTGCTTGTATTCCACCGGATAGGGTGTTCCGTCAGGAAAAATTTCCACAACGTCCGCCCTGCCCACCAGCCCCAGCCTGTCAGACCACAGGGGCAATGCCGTCTCCAGCCGACGACCTTCTAGCGCTTCGTGCCGGGTAGCATCGACCCGTTCATGCTCCGCTGTACCGCGCGCCGTATGGATGTTGTCCGCAAAATCTCCTTCCATAAAAATCAGACCGCAGCGGCGCGGGCAGTAGGCGTACTGGTTGAGCGCGGAAATGGAAGTAGCTTCGTCGTTCACAATTTTTTCCATTCAGCCGAAATTACTCTTCTCGCGAGAAATGCAGGCGGATAAAACTGGGGGTTTTGCCTTCATCGAAGTGGCAATGCACCGCATCGCGCACCTACCCATGCAGCAAGTGGATGTCGTCCCCCTCGGTAAAGATATCCGCCCCCACCGCGCGAGCGATATAACCACCCTCCGAAACTTCTTCAACGATAAAGTGGATTTCTGTCATTTCGCAGTTTCCGTTTTTATCAAGCAGCTATTGTCATCGTCCCACGCCCAGAGTTCCACACCCTTCGGTATACGGGAAGCGTGAACGGCAACATCATAATCCGAGAATGCGCGCGGAGAGCCGGTCAGCCCCGCGCGGTGACCGATTTCGATGATGGGGTTTCCGGCCTTGCGATCAGGGGTGGAAAAATCCAGCAGCCGCTGGGCTGGCGCACAGCCGAGTATGGCTTGGCGCACACGCTGGGTTTGGTCGCTGTCGGTGCCGACATGCTTGAACACATACAGGCCCCGGCAGGACATGACCCCCTTGCTGGCCGAGCGGTCGTGATCCCACATGCCTTTCAGCGCGGCCCACAGGTGGGTGAGGTCGTCATCCGAAAAAACCGTATCTGCCGCAAGATTGGCGGAAACAAAGCCTTTGGCGACATAGAGGCCGTAGGGGATCAGCGCCTTGCGACCCATGGTGCGGAGCTTGTCTTCTTCCTGCTCGCTTTCCCATTTCTCGTAGTCCGCTACGGACTTGGCGCCGGGGACTTTCTCGGCCACAGCCATGCGGGTAATCGACGCATCCATTGGCAGAATGGGGTCTACAGATCGCGAGAAAGCTACCTGTACCGGGCCACGCACCTGACCTGCATTGGCGCCGGTGGACATGACTGCGCCGAAGGTGCGCACATCAAAGAATTGTTGGCACATCCAGTTGCGAGCATTCCCAACTTGTACCCGGTTTCCTCCCCCGGCGGGAGCGCCGCCCGTCACTTCATGCGCCGCTGTAATCGGCTTGTTCAGATTGGTGGCGTGCTCAATAAAGATGGCATTGGGCGCTTCATTGCCGAAGGCCACCTGAATGTAGTTGCGCACCCGGCGCTTGATAGCCACGTCGGAAACCAGTCCGTGCATGTCTTCCGGGTCGATGCGGGGAGAGTTCCCGGCATCCGGGTCGCCGTTCGGATTGCCATTTTCACAGTCGAAGAGATAGAGGAATTCATAGCGGTTCTGAATGGCAGTCATTAGTTTTCTCCTTGAGCGGTTTCGTTGGTTTTCTTGCCCGCACGCAGTGCGGCGAGTTGTTGGTAGTAGCCGAGGGCGAACAGCCCTTGGCCGTTGAGGTCGAGAATACGCGGCGCGCCGTCGCCCAGGCGCCCCATCACGTCGGCGATCTGGTTCTCGTACCAGTACGCTAAGCCACCTTCAAGCTTGCCCAGGTGGTTGCGCGCATTACTCGCCAAACGCCCGATAATCAGCCCCGGTGTCTGGCTGGCGGCTGCGTAGTAGCGCTGCACCACGCCCGCGCCCACATCGCCCAATGCGGCGTGTTGCAGGCTGGAAAGGATGGCGAGCAGCCGCCCGCAGTGGTAAGCGGGCGCGGGGTGTTCGGGGTTGAGATAGGCAGTCATGGTTTGGTCACCTCCTGGTTTGAGTCGAACGAAATAGGCTTTGATAAGCCCCATACGGGCGTGGCTGAACGGGGGCTGGCCTTTATCCACCAGATCGGTGCGAAAGCGCGCCAGTGCTTGCACCATCAGTGGTTGCGGGATAGGCAGGCGCTGCACCGCCACTTTCCACAATGTGGCGGCGGTGGGTGCGGGCAAGTCCTTGAGCTCGCGCACCAGAGCCCCACACACTGCCATGAACTTGGGATCGTGGGCTTGACCTTTGCCGTCGCGAGCAACAATGGCGAGGTCGGCAAACCACGATTCGACGTTACGCACCAAATCCTCGAAACGTCCTTCCATCCAGTCGCGCACCATCACCCGCCCGGATGCGCCGGAGAGGGTCAGTGCGTAATAATGGTTGTCGCCCAAATCGCCCCGCTCGCCGCTATGGATGGATGCCAGCAGACGGCGCGCTGCCGCCAATGCCGCCGCTTCGGTCTGTTCCGGCGATTCGAAGCCGTTCAACCATTCCAGCGGGTCGTCCTGCTGAGCAATATGTTCCTTGAACCAGTGCACCACCAGCGCGTTGGAGAGCTTGCGGGAACGGTTGCGTATCAAATCGTTGAGGCCATCCACGTATTTCTGGGCAGCCTCGGCACTCATGGCGGCATTGGCCGATTGATCCAAACCGAATGAACCGAAAGCCGCTTTGTCGAAACCGACCATCACGTCGCCCGTACCCAAGCCACCGACACCGGATAGCCCGGTGATCTTCGGATGGGTGGGCAGGGGCTGGATGGCCTCGCCCGTCAGCAAGCAAACCATCGCGCCGTCGCCAACGTTGCAGGAAGAGAGTGGGGAATCGTGTGAATCGCCGCCCATGTCCGCTTTGCGCCATTCGCGCCACCATGCCTGAACGGTTTTGTCCTCGCGCGGATCAATGCCATCCATCCGCCAGCCCAGCCAGTCAGCGGGTTTGGCTTTGTGTTGGGCCAGCGCGTCGCGAAGCTCCGAAAGCCTGGTATCGTCTTCCAGCACACTTGCAAGCGGAATGAGCGCGGGAATCGAGCCCGAAGCCTTGCGCAGCATGTCTACGAAAAATCGGTGCTTCTCCTCGGCACCGGCGATTTTCTTGGCCTCTTCATTGGCTTTGAACAGAAGCGCCACCGTTTGCACTGTTTCCACCAGAAAATGGGACTTACCGCCCGCATTCATGCCGTGCATGTCCGGGCAACGAGCTTGCATCGCCCCGCGCTTGCCATCGCCCAGCGGCAGCACGTTGAGAAAGCGTCCATCGGAGGTCAGTTCGACGCACCAGCGCACCTCGCGGGATTTGAAACCGGGTTCGGGGTCGAGTCTGTTTCCGTAATCCAACAGTGCTTGCAGCATGGTTATGGCCTCCCCGGCTTTTTCACCGCCGCGCTGTCGAACGGCGGAACTTCCAGTACGCCGTTACAAATGTGCGCGTCAAATAGCGTGATGAAGGGCTTGGCATTGTCCTTGACCGCATCCCTGCGCAGGTCGAACACATCGTAGAGCATGAAGCCCAGATGCTGATCGAGGGCAGCGGGCGACTGAACATTTGCTCCCGGCGATTCGAGATATTCAAAAAACGCGGGAAACTCGCGGCAACCGAAATAAGGTTGCTGAAAGCATTTACCCTGCTTGGCGCGGCGCTCGAACTGGCTGTTGAATTTGCCATAATCATGGGCGAAGCCGGACTTGGGAACGATTTGTGCGGTGATACGGTAGCGCACGTTCTTGAGCGCCATGGTCTGGCGTTGGGTGCGACCTTTCTGGTCGGTGCCGAGTTCATCCTTGCCGCCATCCGCCCATATTGGTTGGGGTTGCTCGCGCCCTTCCATCCACGCTTTGAGGGTGCGTTCTGCAGGGACCTTGTCTTTCACCTCATTGCGCCGCAAGGCAATGTAGCGCGGCAACTCCAATATTTCGATGCGCATCACCTGCCAGTGAAAATAGGGGCGCATGACGCTTTCTTTGCCCTGCTTTTCCCGGATGCCGTCCCAGTAAATCGCGTCGAAAATGCCGCGCGCCGCCGATGGGGTAATGACCGGGTAGGAAAAGCGTTCGACTTTCATTTCGGGACGGGTAAAGCAGGCGAGGTCGCCCCAGACTTCCAAAGTGTGTATGCCGTTGGCCATGTGCCCTCCTTAGTTTCAGTCCTCGCCGGCCCCATAGGGCGGGCGCCACTACGCGATAAAAACCTGTTCACCCTTGGGCGGGTTCATCCCCAGTGTGTCGTCATAATAATCCCCTTCTAGGATAAACCATTCATCCGAAGCGCCACCGCGCCTGAACTTGGCGGCGATTGCCCAGGCGGGTGTCCCGTCCTTGGTACGATAGATGCTGACGGCAAGCCCCTGTGCGCGGCGCATCCATCCAGCAGAGATACCTTCCCGCTCAGCTTCGCTACGCAAGCTGTCGAATTCTTCCCGGCGGCCTACCCACGGAACCAGCACCTGGATGGCGCTCTGATCGATGAGGCTATAACACTTGGCGATTTCCGGGAAGTCCAGCGCCGTAATCGCTTCGTTCAATGTCTGATTCTGGCTGACCGGGTTGTTCAGGTCATAAAGCCGCCGGTAATAGTCGCGGAACAGGCCAGGATCGTTGATGTCGAGTGCGCCGCGTTGCGCAAGCAGCGTGCGCGTCACCTCGGCAGCCTGGTAATAAGCATAGGTAGGGTAGCGGCGCCGCCAGCTTTCCTCCTCATTCGGTTCGAACACTACCACCTTGCCCATTCCATTCATGCGGCCTTCCCGGTTGCAGCGCCCCGCTGCTTGGGCGATGGCTTCCAGGGGTGCAAGTGCGCGATAGACCAAGGGGAAATCCAGATCAACGCCTGCTTCGACGCACTGGGTGGAAATCAAACGGCAAGTTCCGCCAGCCGAAAGCCTTGCGCGCACCTTCTCCAATACGTCCCGCCGGTGCTCGGCGCACAGGTTGGTAGAGAGGTGGAACACGCCTTCTGTCCCGGCCATTTCATTGAGCAGAGCGAGAGCGTGGCGTTTGAGGTTGACCACTACCAGCACTTGATCCGCGTCTCGCAATTCGGCTGCAAGCTGCGCCCAGGTACGTTTTTCACCCGTTTTCGGCCAACTCACGGAGACACGCTCCAGTGCCGCAAACAACGCCAGATGTTCCGGTACGGCTTCGCGCGGTTGCCAGCCTTGAACGGCGTGCTTCGCCACCGCTTCGTGTAAGGCGTCGAAAGCGGGCTGGGTGGCGGTGGCAAACACCACGCTGGAACTATAGGCGGCGGAAAGATGCGACAACGCCGCCAAGGTCGGTACGGCCAGATTGCTTGGCAGGCTCTGCGCTTCGTCAAACAGAATCACCGATTCCATCAGGTTGTGCAGTTTTCGGCAGGCGGACGAGCGGTTGGAGAAGAGCGATTCCAACAACTGTACGTTGGTGGTCAGCACAATCGGGGCATCCCAGTTTTCGGCCAGCAAACGCCGCTGACGTTCGCCCGCGCCTTCAGTGTCCCGCTGTTCCGCTTCGGCGCCAAGTCCAGCCAAGCTGTGGTGCTCTAGTACGAAATTGTCAGGGAACGCCTTGAATACTGCCCGGTAAATATGCGCCGTCTGTTCGATAACGGTCAGGAAGGGCACTGCCAGAATGATGCGTTTCAGGCCATGCCGCGCCGCGTGTTCCAGCGCGAATTTGAGCATCGCCAATGTCTTACCGGAACCGGTCGGCGCAGTCAGTGTGAACTGACCTGTTTCCATCTGCCCGGCGCGTATCGCCGCGCTCCACAGGGTTTCCCGCGCCTGCCGCACCTCTGCCTGCGCTCCGGTGGCTGCGCGCAACGCCGCCATGTGCGCATCAAGCGCGGCGAGTGCCGCGATGGCATCCAGTTTTGGTCCTTCGGGGCGGGGACGTTTGTCTTGCGCGTCACCCTCGAAGTGCGCCTCGGTATCGAGAAAATCGGCATCTACCAGACACGAGAACAGCAGCCGCACATCGAGCATGGCGGCAACTGCCTGAGACCACGAGTTAAGCGCAAAACCGGAAGGCTTGGTGAATTCAAGCCCATCCTTGGCAGCGCGGGATCGTAGTCGTCCCACGTCAGGTTCGCTGAGTGCTAACCCCGGCAAAACAGCAGCAGAAAGATTGTCGGGTAGTAACCGCCGCAAGGAATCTGAGCCCCCGCACTGCAAGCCGATATGGTGGCCCTGGATGGCCAGAGCAGCGGCAACTGCATGGAATTTCAGAGCAAGCGACGCCCCTTGCGACCAGTGATCCAGCCCCTGATCTTTACCGTGTAGCCGCGCCTGAAAACGGTCACCATATTTTCCAAGATCGTGTAACAGGCCGGCCAAACAAGCTTCGTCCGCCCAAGACGAACCAGCAGAGAATCCGTGAGTGAGTCTTGCCACAGAAGAAAGATGTTCGGCGAGCGGATGCCACTTGCCTGCACGGTTAGCACTATGCGCAAAGTAGATGGTGTCTATGCCCCCGCCTTCTGTATTTTTCATATTGCTCATGCTAACCCACCCACCGGCTCAAAACTTGAGCCTGCCTGATTCTATTTAGAAAATTCTTTCTGGATTCCCACGTTCGCGGGAATGACGAGATATGCCAAACCTACCACGCCTCGGCATCATCTGCCGCCATATCGCCCCAGTGCGCTTTGCAGCCGCCTCACCACTTCCTCCCGCAACTCCTCCGGCCCAACCACTTCTACGTCAGGCCCATATTTGAGGATGTCCATCACCAGTTCGCGCGTATCGGAATAGGGTATCCGCAATTCATAGCCGCCGTCTTCCAGGAACCGTCCCTGCTGCTCGGGGTGCCATTGCTCGTCGGCCACCCAGCGGGCGCGTTCCGGGGTGAATTGGAGGATGGCGGTGTTTTGCGGTGCGCCAGCAAAGATGCCGTAGCTGGCGGCGAAATGGGCGTCAAGTTCGGCATCGGCAAGCTCGGTGGCGGGTTGGTCGAGGATTTGGGCCGCCTTGATGTTTTCGACGGCGAAGCTGCGCAGGGCGTTGCGCTGGTGGCACCAGGCGTCGAGATACCAATTATCGCGGTAGTGGATGAGGCGTTGGGGGGAGATTTCGCGATTGCTTTCAGTGTTGCTGCCACGGCCGAAATAGCGGATGGCCAGGCGCTTGCGGCGCAGCACAGCATCCGCCACGGTTTGGAAGTTTCCGTCGGCGGTGGTGCGACCGGCAATGCGCAGGATGCGGACGCGCCGCGAAATCTCGGTTTGCCCGAGGTGCTCAAGGGCAAGAATCTTCCCGATCTTGTCGCGTAGCGGCGCCAGCATGTTGTCGAGCAGACCGGGCTGAACACTGCTCAGCAGTTGTTGCGCGCTCATCAGGGCATGGAGTTCCCGGCCATTGAACCACAGGCCGGGCAATTCGAAGGAGTGGTTGCCGGTTTGGGCGTAGTGATAGCCGTTGCCTTGCCGGTCGTATTCGATTGGGGCATCGAAAAACAGCCGCATCTCCCGGATAATACGGTTAACGGAAGCGCGGGAGCATTCCAGCCTTTCCTGGAGGGCGCTCAACGCCACGGGATGGCGGTGTGCCTTGAGGATTTGGTGCAACTGGTAGATGCGTCGCAAGCGATCCATGGGGTATCGCCTTTGGGCAATGGATGGAGCGGACAGTGTATTACATTGTTCTATTTATCGTAAGATCAAAGATCCAGATAGACCTCAAATTCCATTCGCTGCCACGGGTTGCGGCTTTTCTTCAGGCGGGTGATGCGCGCTTCCGCCTTCGAACCGCGATCCATGAAGCGCGCCAGCGCCTCGTTGTCGGCGCGCGGCACGTAGCCGAGCTTGTGGCCTTGCCACTCGACGCGGACGGCGTTGGCGTCGTAGGAATTGTCGGGTTCGCGGATGAGATGAAGGGCGTCGCCCACCTTCATTTCGCTCCATAGCCGCTTGCCTTCGTAGTAGCGGAATCCGGCCAGGGGGGAATTTTGCAGCAGGATTTTGGCGTTGGTTTCGGCGCTGGCCGGCAGGGAGAAAGAAACCACGAATAACAGCGCTGCGATCAGGCGTAACTGCATGAACTCTACCCCTCTCCCCAACCCTCTCCCGCAAGGGGAGAGGGGGTTTTGGCGGTTGACTGGTAGTCAGTCACGTTGAATTTGCATGGCGTCGGGGCGACCTCCCGGCCGCGAACCACCGAATTCGCGACCGGGAGGTCGCTCCTACGCACCGTCGTTTCATGTTGAAACAACCTATGGCCAATCTAATATGGACATAATGTTTGCCTTTCCCCCTCACCTCTGCCCTCTCCCCGGAGGGGCGAGGAGGTTATACCGCCCGCTGTTCGAAGAATTTTTCCACTTCCGCCACTTCCCGCGTCCGCTTCATCGGCGGCAGGCTTTGCCAGATACGGCGTCCGTACTGCTTGGTCAGCAGACGCGGGTCGCAGATCATCAGCACGCCGCGGTCGGTCTCATCGCGGATCAGGCGCCCGGCACCCTGCTTGAGGGTGATGACGGCGTGGGGGAGCTG
>JAIOJM010000308.1 GCA_019911785.1 Sulfuricella sp.
ATGTCGGGAGTTCGAATCTCTCCACCCCGACCAGGATTTGTCCGACAATCTGCCCGTAGCTCAACCGGATAGAGCACCAGCCTTCTAAGCTGGGGGTTACAGGTTCGATTCCTGTCGGGCAGGCCAGTTTGGTCTGTTTCATCAGTGGTGGCTGTAGCTCAGTTGGTAGAGTCCCGGATTGTGATTCCGGTTGTCGTGGGTTCGAGCCCCATCAGCCACCCCAAATATTCAAAGGCTTGCAGCGATGCAGGCCTTTTTCATTTGTGGCGGCGTAACCATTTCTACAAATCGTTAGCTTAGCTCACCCAGAGGGCGCGGCTTGGCGATGCCATAACCTTGCATGTAGTCAACGCCAAGTTCTCCCAGGATTTTCACGATTTCCTGATTCTCGACGAATTCTGCAATCGTTTTTCTTCCCATGACATGCCCGATATGGTTGATAGATTCAACCATTGCATGATTGGCTGGGTCGGAAGCCATATCCTTGACAAACACCCCGTCAATTTTCAGGAAATCTACCGGAAGGTTCTTGAGATAGGCATAAGAAGATAATCCACTTCCAAAGTCGTCGAGGGCGAAGCTGCAACCATGACTTTTTAGCCGCTCAATGAAATATTGAGCCTTGGTGAGATTGCCAATGGCCTCTGTCTCAGTGATCTCGAAGCAGATCTTTTCCGCTGGAATCGCGAACTCACGCAACTGGTTTTCGATGTGAATCAGACAGCCATTGTCACCCAGGGAGCGTCCGGAGAGATTGACCGATCCGAACTCCAGCGCTTTCAAGTGGGCTGGATGTTCTGCCAGCCAGCTAAAGTAGGCGCTGATCACCCAGCGATCAATGGTGGCGATCAAATTGTAGCGTTCCGCGGCAGGCAGAAAACTCCCGGGGAGAATCAGATTGCCTGACTCATCCAGCATGCGGATGAGAATCTCGTAGTGGCTATTCAGGTCTGCCAGGGCATCGCAACGGGCGATCGACTGGCAATACAGCACCATGCGCTGCTCTTCCAGCGCCTTGGTGATACGCGGAGTCCATTGCATTTCTCCATGCCGCGCGTGCAGCGCCTGATCTTCTTCGTCGTGAACGTAGATGTTGTTGCGCCCAACCTCTTTCGCCATGTGGCAGGCCGCATCGACGCGACCCATGACGTACATCACGGATTCGCTTTCGCGATCAATGCCGATCAACCCTATGCTGATGCCGATACTGAAGGTGTTGCCGCCCCAAACAAAGCGGAAGTGCTGGGTCATTTCCTGAATCTTGCCGGCGATATGCAGCGCTTGCTGGACGGAACAGTTTTCCAGCAGCAGCCCGAACTCATCACCCCCTGCCCGCGCCAGGACATCTCCCTGGCGCAACAACTCTGACAGCTGAGCGGTATACCGTTTTAGCAGCTCATCGCCAGCGACATGGCCGCAGGTATCGTTGATCACCTTGAACTGATCGACATCCATATGCAGCAGACTATGTTCCCTGCCGCTGACCTGGGCATCACGAATTGCCTGTTTCACCTGGTATTCGAACTCGTGGCGGTTGAAGAGGCCGGTCAAGGCATCATGCGTAGACTGATAGGAGAGTTGCTGGGTAAGTTCGCGCGTCTGACTGACATCGCGGAAAACGAGCGCAATGCCGAAGACCTGTCCATCATGACCCCGGATAGGCGCGGCATTAGGTTCGATGTAAATTTCGCGTCCGTCACTCCCCACCAGAATAAGGGTACGGAACGAAGGAGAAAGCCGCTCCTCACGCAAGCAGTGAGCAACCAGTTCGTTGGCCGGTTGGCGGCTATCCTCGAAGAGCAGGGTTCCCAGTTCCGCCAGTTGTTTTGATCTGGCTTCGCCCAGTTGCATGGCAAAGAGCTGTTCAGCGACCGGGTTCAGATATTCGATGCGTCCCTGGATATCCGTGGTGATGACCGCGTCGCCAATGGATGAAAGCGTAACCTGGACCTTTTCCTTTTCGCTGAAGAGTGCCTGATTGGCATTCTCCAGTTGCACGATCAAGTTATTATTATCGATGGCAGTGGCGATCTGGCTGGCAAGCAAAGTCAGCAGGTCGAGGTCCCGCTGATCGAAATCGCCATCGCCGATCTTGTTGATGCCGGCGATGCCGCCGAGGAAATGGTTACTGCCGACCAAGGGGACGAGGATGACACTGCCGACCTCTTTTTCCCACTGGTTGCGTTCTTCAGTGCTGAGTTCCTCGAGCACACCACGCCACCAGGGGCGCTGATGCTTCCACACCCATCCGCAGATGCCCATGCTCAGATCCAGGCTCTCCCCGACGATTTCTTCAGCATGGAGACCGCAACCGGCGCGGTAGGTGTAGGTGGAGCAGTTTTCGTCCAGGACGGGGATAAGAACGGTTTCGGCCTTGATCAGCCCTTGAGCAAAGGCAGCCACCATCCGGAAAATGGTTTCGAGATCGAGTCGTTCGCGGACTGCAGCGACCACTTCCTTAAACAGGGCGATCTGCTGATCGCGGTCATAAAGCTCCTCCTGAAGCTTGATAACCAGTTGATCCAAAGTGAATTCTAACTGCTTACTCATTCGGCATTCATCAGAGCTCGACGTTTTTTTTACGTTATTTGTAGTCTCTCACGCAGGAGAGCGTCTTTGTATCTTTAATTTATCTATCAAATTGCAGCACTATCTACGCATCAGCGTAACAGCTTACGCCCCGCCTTGGGATGTTCCGGCACATGACAGGCACGGCGAAAAGCCTGAAGGGCTTTCTGGGCGTGGCCCAGCACGCTGGCATGGGGGTAGTTGCCCGCCTCGTTCGCCATGCCGGCGGGGAGGCCGGTAAGCAGTTCGATGCCCTCGTTCGCATGCTCTGCGGTATAAATATGGAAAAGTCCCTTGGCGACGGCCTCCACGACCTTGCTCTCCAGCATCAGGTGGCGCCGGTTGCGGTGGGGAATCAGCACACCCTGGCTGCC
>JAIOJM010000309.1 GCA_019911785.1 Sulfuricella sp.
AATGAATTCACGTTTCATGCGCATGACCAGCCGCTTGCTGATCGCCAGCGTTTTGGGCCTTGGCCTGCCGCTCCAGTCGGCTTATGCCGGGCTGGTGGGAACGGACAAGGTGGCCGTATCCGCTCAGTCCCAATCCGAGCGCGAGCGGATTCGTTCCTTCCTTGACCGTGAAGACGTGCGCAACGAATTGCAGGCTCAGGGGATCGACGTCAACACCGCCAAAGCGCGTGTGGATGCACTGACCGACGAAGAGGTGCAGAAGGTTGCGGGCAAGCTGGACAAGATGCCCGCCGGTGGTGAAATTATCGGGATTCTGTTCACCATTTTCATTGTCCTGCTGGTGACGGACATTCTGGGCTTTACCAAGGTGTTTCCGTTTACGCGCTCGGTCAAGTAACTTCAAACCATGTTGTTTCAAGTCTGCGCCCGCTTGATTGCGGGCGTTTTCTTTTTGATCTGGCTGGGCGGCTGCGCCACGCCGCAGACGCAGTCCCTGCTCAAGACGAGCTCCAGGCAGCTGCCGCAGCAGGTGGAACTCAGCAAGGTACCGTTCTATCCCCAGGAGACCCACCAGTGTGGCCCGGCATCGCTCGCCATGGCGCTTAATGCGGGGGGTGCCAAAGTGGCGCCGCAGGACCTGACCCCGCAAGTGTACCTGCCGGGGCTCGCGGGCAGCCTGCAAGTCGAGATGCTGGCCGCCACGCGGCGCAATGGCCTGCTGGCCTATGAGCTGGCGCCGAAGCTGGACGATTTGCTGGCGGAAGTGGCTGCCGGGTCGCCGGTGGTCGTGCTGCAAAACCTCGCACTGAGCTGGTATCCGGTGTGGCATTACGCGGTGGTGGTGGGTTACGACCTCAAGCGCGAGGAAATCATCCTGCGCTCCGGCCTGGAGCAGCGGCAGGTGCTGCCTTTCACGACATTCGAGCATACCTGGGAGCGCGCCGGCTACTGGGCCATGCTTGCGCTGCCGCCGGGCAGGATGCCCCGCACCGCGACTGAAGCTGCCTACGTTGCCGCGGCAGTGGCTCTGGAAAAGGTCGCCCCACCGAAAAGCGCCGAAGCCGCCTATGAAGCCGCGCTCAAACGCTGGCCGCGCAATCTTTCAGCCCGCATCGGCCTGGGCAATGCGGCCTACGCCCAAGGCGACTGGAAGCGCGCCGAAAAAGCTTACCTGCAGGCCATGCTGGATCATCCGAAGTCCGCCATTGCCTACAACAACCTTGCCCAAGCGCTGGCCGAGCAAGAGCGTTATCCCGAAGCACTGGATTTGGCAAATCAGGCTGTCCTCCTGGGTGGTCCGGAGCAGGACGCAGCCAGGAATACCCTGGATCAGATCAGAAAGAAAATGCGGAAGTAAGCTCCAGGCTTCAGGACGGTTTGCGCTGGAACAGCCAATGCCGCTCCAATTTGTCTCCGGGCCGGTTGCCTTCCCAGATTTTGTGCCATTCCGGGCCGGGAGGCGCTTCCGGGTCCCTGGCGCGGCCCTGCACCAGCAGCAGATCACACTCTATCCCCCGGTGGGTTTCCGTGCGTCGGGTAAGGATGCCGGCGTAGTACTCCAGCAGGGCACGCTGCGGCTCGCCCAGTTTGCTGCTGGAAATGCAGTCGTGGCGAGCGGGCAAGGCTTGCTGCAGGGAGGCGATCATGGAACGGTAGCTCTTGCCGGCATCGAGCCAGGGCAGCCACACTGTCATCATGATCACCCACACCAGCGTGATGCCGGCCGCCGAGTTGAGCACGGCGCGCGGATTGCGGGGCAGGGATCTCGCCCAGAAAATGATGAACAGCCAGGCCAGGGTGGCCAACAGCGCGATGGCAAAGTGCAGCGGTTCGAACGCCGGGATGTAACCCGGCTGCAATCGTTGCAGGTGCTCTGCCCGGGCGGCAGGATGGCCGGAGATCATGGCGAACCAGAAGAACCAGAACACGCCGGCGATAAAGCCGAAGGTCATGATGCTGAACCAGTTCAGCGCGCTGGCCGCGCCGCGCCGTATGGTGTTGACGCCGGGTGCGGCCAGCAGCGAGAGGGGCAGCAGCATCGGCAGGGCATAGAGCTCGCGCGCGTCGGAAGCCAGGCTGAATACCCCCAGCATCACCAGGAAGGCGGTGAGGGCAAGCTGAATCCCGGCTTGCCCGAAGACGGTGCGCCGTCCCTGCCACAGCGTCCACAGCGCAATCGGCAGCGCCGGCCAGGCGAACCAGGGCAGGGTTTTTAAATAATACCAGTGATCGCTGTCGGGGCCGAGTTTGGCAAATCCGAGGAACCGCCCCAGGTTGTTGATCCAGAGCCATTCCCTGAACAGCTCCGGCGAGCGCAGATAAAGCAGGGTCGGCCAAATGGTCAGCCATGGCACCGCCGCCAGGAAGGCGATAGCAAGGCACAGCACGTAATCCCGGCTGCGCCAGTGGCGGAATACGAGCGGCAACAGCAGGGCCGTCAGCCCAATTATCCCGGGGGCGATCAGTCCCTTGGACATGAAACCGATACCGGTTCCCGTGCCGAGCCAGAAACCTGCCAGTGCGAATCTCCTGCGACTCAGCGCCAGGCCGTAGATGGCCATGGCGAAGCCGGCCAGCAAGGCGGTGTCGGTGATCATTTCATGGCCACGGATCAGCAGCCCCAGGCAGCCGATCAGGATCAGCACGGCGAGGCGGCCATGGCCCTTGCCCCACAGTTCCCTGCCGGTCAGCCCGGTGAGCAGCAGCGCGATCGCCATGAAAAAGCCGGTGGTCAGGCGCGCTGCGTCATGCAGGGGAAGCGCGAAGGAGAATATTTTCCCGAATAGCGCCGCAGTGAGGTAATACAGCGGCGGCTTCTCCATGAAAGGCTCGCCGCCCAGGGTCGGTACGATCCAGTCGCCGCTTTGGAGAATATGGTATATCAGCCCGAAGCTGTAAGCTTCATCGGGTTTCCATGGCTGGTGGCCGATCAGGCCGGGCAGTATCCAGGCTAGGCAGAGCGCGGCAAGCAGGAACAAGGTTGAACGCGTGCTGAAATAGGTAATGTCTGTGGGTTGGCTCATTGCCATCTCTGTGTTCTCTGTGGCTTGAACTGCTTTTTTAGGTTTATTTTAGCCAACCCGGCATAAACAAAAAAGGCAGCTTCAAGCTGCCTTTATGTTGCTGCGTAGCGTCGAAGCTTACTTCATGCCGTATTTCTGGCGGAACTTCTCGACGCGGCCGGCGGTGTCGACGATCTTCTGCTTGCCGGTGTAGAACGGGTGGCACATCGAGCAGACTTCAATGCCCAGCGATTTGTTCATGGTCGAACGAGTCTTGAACTTTTCGCCGCAGCTGCAAGTCACTTCGATTTCGTTATATTCTGGGTGAATTTCCGGTTTCATGGCTTAAATCCTTGGAATCTGGCGGCTTTTTTTAGGGCCGAATTCTTAAAAAAGAGGGATTATCCTCTAAAAAATGGGCTTTATCAAGTCCGGCTGTCACCGGCGCATCGAATCGAAAAAGTCCGCGTTGTTCTTGGTTGCCTTGATCTTGTCGATCAGAAACTCTGTTGCCTCCAGATCGTCCATCGGGTAGAGCAGTTTACGCAGCACCCAGATTTTTTGCAGGATGTCGGGTTTGATCAGCAATTCTTCCTTGCGCGTGCCGGAGCGGTTGACGTTGATCGCCGGATACAGGCGCTTCTCCGCCATCTTGCGATCCATGTGGATTTCCATGTTGCCGGTGCCCTTGAATTCCTCGTAGATCACGTCGTCCATGCGCGAGCCGGTATCCACCAGCGCGGTGGCGATGATGGTGAGCGAACCGCCTTCCTCGATGTTGCGCGCCGCGCCGAAGAAGCGCTTCGGGCGTTGCAAGGCGTTGGCGTCCACGCCGCCGGTGAGCACCTTGCCGGAAGACGGTACCACGGTGTTGTAGGCGCGCGCCAGGCGGGTGATGGAGTCGAGCAGGATGACCACGTCCTTTTTGTGCTCCACCAGGCGCTTGGCTTTTTCCATCACCATTTCGGCGACCTGGACGTGGCGCGTGGCGGGTTCGTCGAAGGTGGAGGAAACCACCTCGCCGCGCACCGAGCGCTGCATTTCCGTCACTTCTTCCGGGCGCTCGTCGATCAGCAGCACGATCAGGTAGCATTCCGGGTGGTTGGCCGCGATGGAGTGGGCGATATGCTGCAGCATCACGGTCTTGCCGGATTTCGGCGAGGCCACCAGCAGACCGCGCTGGCCCTTGCCGATCGGCGCGACCATGTCGATGACGCGGCCGGTGATGTTCTCTTCCGCCTTGATATCGCGTTCCAGGATCATCGGCTGATTCGGGAACAGCGGCGTCAGGTTCTCGAACAGGATCTTGTGCTTGGAGTTCTCCGGCGGTTCGCCGTTGACATTGTCCACCTTGACCAGTGCGAAATAGCGCTCCCCTTCCTTGGGAGTGCGGATCTCACCCTCGATCGAATCGCCGGTGTGCAGGTTGAAGCGGCGAATCTGCGAAGGGCTGACGTAAATGTCGTCCGGCCCGGCCAGATAGGAGGTGTCGGGCGAACGGAGGAAGCCGAAACCGTCCGGCAGGACTTCCAGCGTGCCTTCGCCATAAATGCTTTCGCCTTTCTTGGCCTGATTCTTGAGCAAGGCAAAAATCAGATCCTGCTTGCGCAGGCGGCTGGCACCCTCAATTTCATTGGTGATGGCCATTTCCACCAGTTCGGTGACGGGGAGGTGTTTTAAGTCGGATAAGCGCATGGCGGTAGGATAGGATGAATCAGAAGAAAAGGTGGATCAAAGGTAGTGCAAGATGGATCTGGAAGTTCAGAGTGCGGCGGGAAGAAGCTTGCGCCTGAGCCCGAGGAACGGGCAGTCAGGCGCTAGGTTATCGGCTTTAGATATTGCTGTCAATGAATGCGGTCAGCTGGGACTTGGACAGGGCACCGACCTTGGTGGCTTCGATGTTGCCGTTCTTGAAAATCATCAGGGTAGGAATGCCGCGGATGCCGAATTTTGGCGGCGTGGCCTGGTTTTCGTCGATGTTGAGCTTGGCGACCTTGAGGCGCCCGGCGTATTCCTGCGCCACTTCGTCAAGAACCGGGGCGATCATCTTGCACGGGCCGCACCAGTCCGCCCAGTAGTCAACCAGCACGGGCAATGGGGATTGCAGGACTTCCTGCTCGAAGGTGTCGTCGGTGACGTAATGGATATGCTCGCTCATGAGTTCTTGCTCCAGTTCAATAGAGAATCAACGGAAAAGATGGTGAAACGCTGTGACAGCTAGACGATTGTGTTTGCTATTGTGTTGTGACAGACGTGTTGCCGGTTTATGGGCCGGGTATGAAGTTATTTTTTGAACTTTATCCTAACCAAAAAAATCCGG
>JAIOJM010000310.1 GCA_019911785.1 Sulfuricella sp.
ACGGCAAGATTACGGTCGCCTTCATGGATCCATCCGCCGTGCTGAAACTGGTGGACAAACCCGGCATCGAAGAACTGGCGGCAGAAGTAAAAGGCCGGCTGGAACGGGTGCGCGATAGCCTCAAGGCGTGATTCCCTGGCTCGATACCGACACGCCTTTCCCGCCGCTCGATTCCGCCCTGCGCGAGCCCAACGGCTTGCTGGCGGCGGGCGGCGATCTTTCCCCGCAGCGGCTGATCGAGGCCTATAGGCGCGGGATTTTTCCCTGGTTCAACCCCGGCGAGCCGGTCCTGTGGTGGAGCCCCGACCCCCGCATGGTGCTGTTTCCCGGCGAACTCAAGGTGTCACGCTCGCTGCGCAAAGCCCTGAAAAACCGTGATTACGAAATCCGGGCAGACACCGCCTTCCGGCAAGTCATGGAAGCCTGCGCCGCGCCGCGCGATGGCCACGGCGGCACCTGGATCACTCCGGCCATGATCTCCGCCTACACCGAACTTCACCGCCAAGGCCTGGCGCATTCGGTCGAAACCTGGATGGAAGGCAAGCTCGTCGGTGGGCTCTATGGCGTCAGCCTGGGCCGGATGTTCTACGGCGAATCCATGTTCAGCCTCGCCACCGATGCCTCCAAGATTGCCTTCGTCCATCTGGTCAGGCAGCTCGAACGCTGGGGATTCGGCATGATCGACTGCCAGATGAAGACCGCACATCTCGCCTCGCTTGGGGCGCGCGAGATTCCACGCGCCGAATTCAGCCAAAAGTTGTCGGAACTGGTAAACTTTCCCGGAATTAACGCTGCCTGGCAATTCGACCATGAACTTGCTGAATGACTTTTCCACCCGCGAGCTGCAGTTCTACCTGACCTCCACCTACCCGTGCAGCTACCTGCCGGGGCAGATGGCGCGCTCGCTGGTGGCCACTCCCAACGAGCTGGTCGACAGCGCGGCTTACAGCGAATTGATCCGCCTCGGCTTCCGCCGCAGCGGCGCCTACACCTATCGGCCGCAATGCAGCCAGTGCCAGGCCTGCGTCCCGGTGCGGCTGGTGGTCGCTGAATTCGAGCGCAACCGCACCCAGCGGCGCGCCTGGAAAGCCCATTCCACAATGACCGCAGCGGTGAAAGAACTGGTCTACGACCCCGAGCATCACGAACTCTACCGGCGCTACCAGGCATCGCGGCATGCCGGCGGCGGCATGGATCAGGACGGCCGGGAGCAGTACGAGAATTTCCTGCTGCAAAGCCATGCCACCACCTATCTGGTCGAGTTCCGCGAGGGAGGCGAGGGAGCTCCCCTGCGCATGGTCAGCCTGATCGACAGGGTGAATGACGGCCTCTCCTCGGTGTACACTTTTTACGACCCCGACCTGCCCCGCGCCAGCTTCGGCACTTACAACATCCTGTGGCAGGCTGCGCTGTGCCGAGAGCTGGAGCTGCCCTACCTTTACCTCGGCTACTGGATCGAGCACAGCCGCAAGATGGCCTACAAGATCAACTACCAGCCGCTGGAAGGGCTGATCGAAAGCCGCTGGCAACGCCTACCTCCAATATCGAAACTATCCCAAACGGAATAACATGCGCCAATACCTCGATTTAATGCAGCACGTCCTCGATCACGGCCACCAGAAAAGCGATCGCACCGGTACCGGCACGGTCAGCGTCTTCGGCCACCAGATGCGCTTCGACCTGTCCCAAGGCTTCCCTTTGGTTACCACCAAAAAGTGCCACCTCAAGTCCATCCTCCACGAACTGCTGTGGTTCCTGCAGGGCGACACCAACATCCGCTACCTCAAGGAAAACGGCGTCAGCATCTGGGACGAATGGGCCGACGCGAACGGCGAACTCGGCCCGGTATACGGCTACCAGTGGCGTTCCTGGCCGACCCCGGACGGCCGCCACATCGACCAGATCAGCCAGGTGATCGACCAGATCAAGCGCACCCCGGACTCGCGCCGCCTGATCGTTTCCGCCTGGAACGTGGCCGACGTCGACAAGATGAAGCTGCCGCCCTGCCACGCCTTCTTCCAGTTCTACGTCGCCGACGGCAAGCTGTCCTGCCAGCTTTACCAGCGCAGCGCCGACATCTTCCTCGGCGTGCCCTTCAACATCGCTTCCTACGCCCTGCTCACCCTGATGGTCGCGCAGGTATGCGGCCTCAAGCCGGGCGATTTCGTCCACACCCTGGGCGACGCCCACCTCTATCTCAATCACCTCGAGCAGACCCATCTTCAGCTCTCCCGCGAGCCACGCCCATTGCCGGTTATGCATCTGAACCCGGCGGTGACGGATATTTTTTCGTTCAAATTCGAGGATTTCGCCCTCGAAAACTACGACTCGCACCCCGCAATCAAAGCGCCGGTGGCTGTTTGAATCGACCCGGTTTGAATAACCAATGAACAATCCGCAGGAAATTGAATACAGTTAAGGCACCCACTATTTCTAATAATTTCTCAAAGCATGCGGTGCAATTACTGGAGTAAAACGAGAACATGAGCCATCCACGCATTTCCATCATCGCCGCAATGGCGAGAAACCGGGTCATCGGCATAGCCAACACCCTGCCCTGGCGCCTGCCCAGCGATTCGTAGGTTTTACGCCCCATCAGGATGTGGTGGCCGAGGGTAAGGGCTTTGAAATGTTTCAGGTCTTCGGGCAGGCTGCTGCCCGGC
>JAIOJM010000311.1 GCA_019911785.1 Sulfuricella sp.
GTTCAAGAAATAGATTAGGGAAGCGCTGATTTATTCGTCGCACCGGCGAAAGCCGGTGTCCAGTGCTTTGAATTTTCTAGATTCCGGCCTTCGCCGAAATGACGATTTATCATTTAATCAACGCTTCCTTAGCTCTCACCCGGGAACGCTATACCCCCAAGTAAAAACAAGCGCCCTTCACCATTGCCCCCCTCTCCCGTCAAGGTAGAGGGGGAAACCGGCGTTTCCGGGTGAGAAATAGATCAGGAACGAGGTAAGCGCATGGCGAACCGGATTATCCATCCGCTGGTGGTGAACCCCTAGGGAAACGCTGATTTATTCGTCGCACCGGCGAAAGCCGGTGTCCAGTACTTTGAATTTTCTAGATTCCGGCCTTCGCCGGAATGACGAATTGTCATTTAATCAGCGCTTCCCTAGCTTTTTGTTTATACTGAAAGCCGTAGCAACTAGGGGAAGCCATCATGAAAACCGCCGTCAAACAACCCGCCCAGCCGGACGAATACCGCGAATGGTTCAACAAGGAAGTCGAACTCGGCCTTGCCGATATTGAAGCCGGGCGAGTCGTCAGCCATGAAGAGGTCAGGGCCAAAGTTGAAAAACTCATCGTTCAGCATAGCAAGAAGGCGGCTTGACTGGTCGAAAAGGGCAACGACTGACCAACTCGCCATTGTTCGGCACTATCTCGAAACCGCGTCAGAATCCGTAGCTTGGGATTGTTTCCTTGAAATCGGAAGCAACCTTGAACGGATTGCATTGCTAGGGCTGAAATTTCGGGCGGGGACACACGACACCCTGGAATGCGTCCTGAAGCAATTTCCTTACATCATCGTCTACCGGATCACCGCACGCACCGTCAGGGTGGTTCGCGTCCTGCACCAGCGCCGCGCCTACTTCAACCGCTCTCAAGAAACACCATGCACCCATTGATTTCGTAGGGTGCACCATGCGCACCGCACGCGACTACCCCTACAGGCACGGCAAAACCCTGGCCGAGTCGCTGCGGATACTGGGGTTGATGAAGCTGGATCATCACGTCGACCCGGATTTGTTCGATGTGTTCATCCGGCAGAAAGTTTATCTGATGTATGCCGAGCGGTTTCTGGATGCTGAACAAATCGACGAAGTGGACCTAACCAAGATTCCAGGATTTGCCGCCCAATGCACAATGTGACGAAAAGCGTCACATTGTGCCGAATATCAACCGCGTCTCTTCAACAGCAATCCAGGCATTCAGCCGCAACATGCACCACCTGCAATAAAACAAGGGCTCCAAACCCAATCAATCCAACTGGCACACAGATTGCATATAAAACGCCAGACACTACCAAGTGTTGCAGTCTAATCATTCAACAAGGAGCTCAACATGAAAAAAATCCAACAAGGCTTTACCCTGATCGAGCTGATGATCGTTATCGCGATCATCGGCATTCTGGCTGCGGTCGCACTGCCGGCGTATCAGGATTACACCGTCCGCGCCAAAGTTTCGGAGGCGGTCTTGGCGGGGTCTTCCGCGCGTACCGGCGTATCGGAGGCATACTCCATGCTGAGCACGATGGTAACCCCCCCTGCGTCGATGGGTGTGCAACCTCAAAGCTCGAGGTACGTTGCCTCGGTCGATTGGACTCGTGATACGGCAGACACTGGTCGGGTTATTGTGACGACAACGCCAACTACATCGGGGCTGCCCGCCGACGCGGCAGGGAAGACCGTCGAAATGCGTGCTGTCGGTACTCCGACAACCGGCAAGGTGGAGTGGACATGCAGGGCTGGCGCAACCAACGGCATGCCTAACAAATACCTTCCGGCCTCCTGCAAGTAACAGTCAATAAATTAGCATTGACAGAAAAGGCCCCCGGGGTTGCCTCGGGGGCCTTTCTTTATGTGTCCGGCAGGACGCCCTCACTTGAAGTCGGGGATAGATATGCGCTCTATCGGTGCCACAAACCTCCTGCTTGGCATGTTGGCCTTCGGGTTGGCGATTGCAGTGATGCTGCCGGGTTTAGGCGGCGGCTTTCTGTTTGACGACTATCCCAATATCGTTGAAAACGAAACGGTTCATCTCCGCACTTTGAGTTTCGAGGCGCTGCGGGAAAGTCTGTCCGGGCCGGCAGCGGGGCCACTCGGGCGGCCTGTGAGCGTGTTAAGTTTCGCGCTGACCCACTATTTCTTTGGCCTTGATCCGTTCGCGTTCAAAGCCATCAATCTTGCCATCCATGTTATCAATGGCCTGCTCGTGGCCTGGCTCGTGACACTACTGCTGCGAACCTTCCGTGGCATGCCGCTTTCCGAAAAAGGCAGCGCCTGGCTGCCGCTATGGGTGGCCGCAATCTGGCTGGCGCATCCCATCAACATCGTGCCCGTGATGCTGGCCGTGCAGCGGATGACCCTGCTGTCGGGGATGTTCATGCTGCTGGCACTCATCGGCCACCTGAAAGCCGTGTCGGCGCCCCCCGGAAAAAACGCAAAATGGGCCTGGTTCGCGGCAAGCTGGCTGGTCTTCTGGCCACTGTCGGTATTGAGCAAGGAAACAGGGCTGCTCTTTCCGCTTTATATCCTGGCAATCACGCTCTTGTCCCAGCCTGCTTCGATTTCACCTCTGCGAAAAAAACCGTGGGTAGTACCCGCATCGGTTTTTTCGCTGTTGGTCATTGCCCTGGCCATGCTGTCATTCCTTGGCTGGGGCTGGCTGGATACCGCCTACGCAATGCGCCCGTTCTCGCTGGCCGAACGCCTCATGACCGAAGCCCGGGTGCTGTGGTTCTACGCAGCCCAAATCGTTATTCCCGCCCCAGAATCTTTTGGCCTCTACCTTGAAGACTTTGCCTTGTCGACGGGGCTTTTAAGCCCCCCCGCAACGCTGTTTGCAATCATCGGCTGGGGCGCAGGCATCCTGGCGATAGGGTACTGGCGGCATCGCCAACCGGTACTTTGTCTTGCGGCAGCCTGGTTTCTCGTCGGGCACAGCCTCGAATCCACCTTTTTGCCTCTCGAGATCGCCCACGAGTACAGGAACTACCTTCCTTCGATCGGTCTGATTCTTGGTGTCGGGTATCTGGGGGCAACTGTTCTGCAAAAGCTAAAGCTGGACCATCGTTCACTGTCCGTCGGACTGGTAGCGACCATTCCCGTGCTGATCCTTGCGCTATTCACCTGGATGCGTGCGGATCAACTGGGCAATCCGCTGGTCGGGACTCAAATCGAAGCCACGCTTCACCCGCAATCGGCGCGTGCAAACTATACTGTTGCGCTGACGCTGATCCAGTCCGGCTACGGTAATGCGGGCGATCCGGTAGGTGGTCATAATGTTCGGTATTATTTGCAGCAGGCCGGAGCAGCGGATCCCTCTTTCAAATTTGGCTATCTTGGCCTGATCGCTTGGGCATGCGCTTCGGGGAGGCCGGTGGAAAGGCCATGGATCGATGAACTTGCTCGCCGGCTTAAACATACGCCTTTTGCACCAAGGGATCGCGAACTTCCCGATCGCCTACTCAAACCCCTGCTCAGCATGCCGAAGTGTCTAAACCGGCAAGATGCCATCAGACTGTTTGTGGCGGGCGCCGACAATTCCAAGACCAGCGACTCGCTGCGAGCGCGGTTCCTTGAATCGGCTTCTGACTATGAGTTGCTGGTGTCAGCCGATCCTCTCTCGGCGCGGGATTATTTGGCGAAGGCGTCTATTGTTTCGCCAGATGACCTCATCTTGAGGCAGAAACTCAAAAGCTTTGAATTTCTAAAGTCAACCTCAGAGCAAAACCATTAGTCGGGTGGCGCCAGGAATTTCATTTACGCTCAGACTTTGGCCTCATCTTCTGCTGCCACATGCCTTGCAGAGCTTCTTCCAAATGCCGCGCAAAACGGGGAGCATCGAAAAGAGATGATGCAAGCACTTGCTGGCGCAAGCCTGAGCGCAGTTGCACCAATCGATTGACATCAGCAGCATGGGCCAACGCCAAGGCTACGTAGTCTTCTTCATTATTGGCTATCCATTCCTCCAGCCCGGCACAGGTCAACATGCTGGCACCTTGGCGGGTAAGCATCGTGTTCCCGGCAAACGTCACTGTGGGCACCCCCATCCACAGCGCTTCGCAGGTGGTCGTCCCGCCCGGATACGGAAAGGTATCCAGAATAATATCCACGTCGGCGTGGGCCGCCAGATAGTTCTCTCTGGTCATTGGCCCTTCTATCACCACACGTTGCCGTGAAATTCCCGCTTGAGCCAGCCGCTGCAGCATATGTTCGCGTGCGGCCAGGCAATTCATCTGCATACTTTGCAGCCGCAACCGGGCCTGTGGCAAGGAATGGAAAATTTTTCCCCATAAAGCCAGCACGGCATCATTGATTTTGCGAGCATTCTGGAAGCAACCGAAGGTGATGAAGCCATTATGCACAGCCGGCGGGGCAGAGGGGGCCAGTCTTGCGCTGGCTGCAGGTGGCGTGAAGCAAAGCCGAGTGTCCGGCAGATACCACACTGTTTCAGTAAAGTACGCACGGTGAGGTTCGGGTACCGATACCAAGTCTGCCAGCAGATAATCCATCCCGTGCACCCCGGTGCTGGCAAAATAGCCCAGCCAGCTCACTTGCACCGGGGCAGGTTTCCACGCAAATACCGGAAGGCGGTTGTGGGTAGTATGCCCTGCCAGATCAATGAGAATATGGATGCCATCCTCATGTATTTTCCGGGCCGCAGCTTCGTCACTCAGCCCCGCAATGGAGTTCCAGGCGACAAAGCGGGGCTTGATGCGGGCGGTTATCTCGTCTTCCTGCGACTGCGTAGGATAAGCCACCAGTTCTATCTTGGATGAGTCCAGATGCGCGAGAATACTCTCCAGAAAAAAACCCACCGGATGATTCTTCAAATCCCCAGAAACCAGGCCCACCCGTAAAGGCTGCATATCGCTGCCTGCTGAATAATCCGACCAGCGTGCATACGGTTGGGCCTGAGCCAGCACTTTACTTCCATAATTCCGGGCTTCTGCCAGGTACTGGGCTGGCGAGTAATTAGCATGAAAGCTCTGGGCAAAAAGCAGAGTACTGCTCGACTCGACAGAATCGGGGTCAAGCGAGAGCGCCTTCCGATACCATTTCATGGCTTCGTCCATATTGCCCTGCTCTAGGAATGCTTTCCCCATATTGGAGTGCAACGCGACATCATCCGGCAGAATTGACAGGGCTTTCTGGTAGCAGGCGATCGCCTTCTCAAGTTTATTTTCGTAAACATACAGATTTCCCAGGGAACAGTGAAATTGGCCAGATTCCGGGTAAATGGAAAGCCCTTGTTTAATGACTCTCTTGGCGCTTTTGTTTTTCCCGATTTTAAACAGCATGTTACACAAGTCACGGTAGATTAATTCAAAATCTGGCTTGAGTTCGAGAGCCTTGCTGAAATTTTCTATTGCCTCGTTCAACCGGCCCTGTTCCTGCGAAATAGTTCCCAAAATATAATAAGCATCTTCCATTTTTGGATTAATCAGCACCGCCTGCTTGAGATAACGCTCCGCCTCCTCATAAAGCTTCTGTTCTCTTAATACAAACCCCAGGTTAAGGAAACCTTCGGCATAGTCGGGATTGATAGCAACTGCTTGCCGGTAACATTCTGCGGCGTCTTCCAGCCGGCCTTGAGCTAGAAACTCGTTGCCGCGCTTTTTATGGGCTGCACTCTCATTCAGCAGGTCGCTTGTGGCGGTTGCGTGCGAGGCCTTTTCAGGAACAGGTAAAACTTTCTTGAGCCAGTTAAACATGGTTGTCGGGACGGGTAACCGTCAAATTGCGTAGCAAGTAAGTATGGAGGAAAAAAGATTTATCTGGCTTTCGGTGGGTCAATTGGAATAATCAGAATTTCAGCATCATATCTTTTGTCAATTGATCCACAAACACAGGATCATATCCTGCGTCTTTTAATGCCCATTTGAAAGCATTTCCCAACTGTGCTTTTTTGTAGATATTCAGCTTGTGATCAATCTTGAATCTCGCCATCTGCTGAAACATCTTGTTTACCACCTCCTGCTGCTTTTTGGCGATAGGCTTGTTTTTCCCGCCTGAGTCACCCAGTGGAATTCTTTCAATATAAAAATGGGCCAGAGAGGTACCAAATTGCTTGGCTTCGCTTGCGTCAAACCAACTTAAAACCATTCCGCTTCTCCTGCTGAATTTGATATCGAACATTACATTAACATTTATTCCCCGTTCAAGTAACATGCACGGACAGCCCACGAGAAATTGCAGGGGCGCATTGCCAGGTTGGCCGGGGTAGCCACGCCGATTTGCCAATGCCCACGAGAGAGAAACCAATGCCATTTTCGGATGTTCCAGTGAAACAGAAACTGCTGAGTTTGATTCTCCCCGCCCGTAACGAGGCGGCCGGTTTGCGCCGTCTGCTACCGGAGCTGGTAACATTATTACCCGATGCGGAAATCATCGTCGTCAATGACGGATCGGATGATGACACCATGGCCGTGTGCAAGGATTTCCCGGTGCGAGTGATCAGCCACCCTTACCCCAAAGGCAATGGAGCGGCAGTAAAATCCGGGGCACGAGCTGCGAATGGAGACGTGCTGATTTTCATGGACGCCGACGGCCAGCACAAAACGGAGGATATTCCCCGGCTGCTGGAGCGATTCAATGAAGGCTACGACATGATGGTCGGGGCGAGAACCAGCGGTTCCCAGGCCGGCATGCATCGGGCCGTGGCTAACGACATATTCAGCCGCTTTGCCTCCTGGATGGTACAGCAACCCGTAGAGGACCTGACCTCGGGTTTCCGGGTAGTCAAGGCAGACAAGTTCCGCAAATTCCTGTATCTCCTGCCGAATGGCTTTTCCTACCCGACCACCATCACCATGAGCTTTTTCCGTGCCGGATTCGACGTCAGCTATGTGCCCATCCACACACCGCGGCGCTCGACCGGCAAGAGCCATATCCGACCGATGCGCGATGGCGTGCGGTTCCTGCTGATCATCATCAAGGTCGGCACGCTCTACTCCCCGCAGAAACTATTCATTCCCATTAGCGCGGCCTTCTTCTGGACAGGCCTGTGCTACTACCTCTATACCTACCTGACCGCCGGGCGTTTCACCAACATGAGCGCCTTGCTGTTCATTTCTGCAATCCTCACCTTTCTTATTGGCATCGTGTCGGAGCAGATTTCCGCTTTGCATTACAAGGATATCGACCAGTCAAAGCACGAGGGTGATTAGTTGAATGTCCTGATGGTCAGCACATCGTACCCGGAGAACGCCGAGGACTGGCGCGGACGCTTCATCGCCAACCTCGCCACCGCATTGGCGCGGCAGCAGAAAATCGAACTTTCCTTGTGGGCGCCGCCGGGTGAACTCCCCCCAGGTGTCGGCAACGCAGCCAGCCCCAACGATGCGGCGTGGCTCGAAAATCTGTCCAGGCAGGAGGGCATTGCGCATCTGCTGCGTACCAGGAAATGGCTCTCGGCCAGCACCGTGGCCGGACTGCTTTTGCGCCTCGCGCGGGCCTACCGGTGCCAGAATCCGGATCTCATCCACGTCAACTGGCTACAAAACGCCCTGCCGCTTTGGGGCACAAAAACCTCAGTTGTTATCAGTGTACTCGGCAGTGACTTCGCCCTGCTGCGCCTGCCCGGCATGAAAACGTTGCTGCGTGCCGTTTTCAGGCAAAGACGAGTCATCCTCGCCCCCAATGCGGAGTGGATGCGCCCAGTACTGGAAAGCGCTTTCGGCGACCTCGCCGAGATCCGGCCCATCTCCTTCGGCGTGGACGATCTCTGGTTCAAGGCGCAACGCGCATTACCGAACGACGGCAAGCACCATTGGCTGACAATTACGCGCCTGACCAGAAACAAGATCGGAGACCTGTTTGTCTGGGGCGAGGGATTGTTCGGACAAGGCCGGCTGCTACACCTGTTCGGCCCGATGCAGGAAGAAATGGCGCTGCCGCCCTGGCTCATTTATCACGGCCCAACCCACCCCGCCGAGCTGCTGGCAACCTGGTTCCCCCAAGCTGCCGGACTCATCACCCTGAGCAGCCACGACGAAGGCCGCCCTCAAGTGATGCTGGAAGCCATGGCGGCCGGCCTGCCGGTGATCGCTTCCAATCTCCCCGCCCACCGCGACATCATCCGGCACCGCCAGACCGGCTGGCTTGTCGATTCTGCCGACGAATTCCGCGAAGCATTGTCAATTCTGGAAATAGACTATCAAAATCAAGAAATCGGGAGAGCAGCCCGC
>JAIOJM010000312.1 GCA_019911785.1 Sulfuricella sp.
GCCCCAGACTGATCAGGGCCGGCAACAGCAGCACTGTAGCCAGCGTCGGTATCAGCTTCGGCCGAAACCGTAAGGGATTTGTTTGCATAATCCGGCACCGGGTTGCATAATTTCAGACGACACTATGAAAGATTCATATGCTTATCAAAACCGGAATCATCATCCTGCTCGTCTTGATCGTCGCCAGCCTGTTCAGTGCCTTAACCTTTCTTTACAAGGACAAGGGGCAAGGTGAACGAACCGCCAGAGCACTCACGATCCGCATTTCACTTTCCATCCTGCTCTTTGTTTTATTAATGCTCGGGTTTTACTTCGGCGTTATTCCTGAGCGGGGTTTATAGCCTTTCGGCCATAAGCCCGCTACTCCCCGACTTACAGCCAGTAAACCAGCACGAACAGCAGCAGCCACACCACGTCCACAAAGTGCCAATACCACGCCACGCCTTCGAAGCCGAAGTGCGAATCAGGCTTGAAATGGCCCTTCATCGAGCGAAACAGGATCACGATCAACATGATCGTTCCCAGCGTAACGTGGAAACCGTGGAAGCCCGTCAGCATGAAGAACGTCGCGCCGTATACGCCCGCGCCCATGGTCAGGCCGAGTTCGGTATAGGCATGGTGGTACTCGTAGGCCTGCAAGGTGATGAACGAGATGCCCAGAACAACGGTCATAAATAAACCGGCAATCAGTTGAGTACGCTTGTTTTTCAGCAAGCCCCAATGCGCCCAGGTTACCGTCGCGCCAGATGTCAGCAGGATCAGCGTGTTGATCGCCGGGATACCCCATGCCCCCATCGGCGTGAAGGCTTTTCCACCCGGCCCGCTGGTTGGCCATGTCCCGGTATACCCCGGCCACAGAGACTGGGTATCGCCCAGCCAGGGCACGGAAAGTTCGCGCACATAGAAAAGAGCGCCGAAGAAAGCAGCGAAGAATATGACTTCCGAGGCAATGAACCAGCCCATTCCCCAGCGGAAGGAGTGATCTTCCCAATTATGGTAGCGTCCGCCCTCGCTTTCCCCGATGACCGTCCCAAACCAGCCGAACAGGACATAAAGAATCAACAGGAATCCGGCCAGCATGGACCACTGTCCGATTGCGATAGAATTTATCTTGAGGATAAATCCAAGAGCCAACAGAAATATGCCGCCCGACACCATAATGGGATAGCGACTCGGCTCCGGCACATAATAATGCCCCTGTGTTTCGGTCATTTTTTACCCTCCTCCCTCAGACAAATAATCACGATCCCTTTACTGCCGGGAAAAATGCGTAGGACAGCGTGACAGTTCCAACCTCTTTTGAAAGCTCCGGGCTGATAATAAATGTCAGCCCCATTTCTTTCTCAGCCCCCGGTTCCAGGGCCTGCTGCTTGAAACAGAAACAATCCAGCTTGACGAAGTGCTGCGCCGCCTGACCAGGAGTGACGCTGGGCACGGCCTGACCGACGATGGTCTGGTTAGTCGAGTTCTTTGCGTAATAGCTGACCCGAACAATCTCGCCAGGATGCACCCGCATGCTGGCCTGCTGCGGATGAAACTCCCAGCTCAAGCCGGGCATGACCGTGCCGGTAAATTGCACCGTCACCCAGCGCGTTTTATCCACCTTGACCGCTGCCGGCCTCGCGCTCTCCGAGTTGGTTTTGCCATTAAGGCCGGTCGCCTCGCAGAACACGTTATACAAAGGCACCAGGGCGAACCCGAAACCCAGCGCGCCGATCGCCACGGCGCCCAGCTTGATGGCCAGGCGCTTGTTGGCTCGCCTTAGCTCTTCGCCGTTCACTTGGCTCTCAGGTAGTAGATGACAAAAACAAAAACGGCTGCCGCGACAAGCCCCAGGACCCAGGCCAGCCGCGTATTAGCTTGCAGCTGCCGGGCCTGTTCATCGTTCTGGTTTTCGTTATTCATCCCGCGACCCTACTTCACTACCGGCTGAGTGGTGAAGCTATGGTATGGCGGTGGCGAAGGAAGAGTGAATTCAAGCCCTTTCGCGCCTTCCCATACCTTGTCACTCGCTTTTTCACCACCGCGCGCGCACTTGATGATGATGTACACGAACAACAGTTGCGACAGCCCCAATGCGAAAGCGCCGATCGACGAGATCATATTGAATTCGGTGAACTGCAACGCGTAATCCGGAATACGGCGCGGCATGCCGGCCAGACCCAGGAAAAACTGGGGCATGAAGGTGAGATTAAAGGAAATGGCGGTCAGCCAGAAATGCGCCTTGCCTAATTTTTCGTCGTACATGTGCCCGGTAAATTTGGGCAGCCAGAAGTAAACACCCGCCATCGCACCCATAATGCCGCCGGCAAACAGAGTGTAGTGGAAGTGCGCCACCACGAAGTAAGAGTGGTGATACTGGGCATCTGCCGCAACGTCTGCCAGCACCAGTCCGGTCAAGCCGCCGATACCGAACAGGATGACGAAGCCGAGAGCAAACAGCATCGGGGTTTCGAATGTCATAGAGCCGCGCCAGATAGTGGCAATCCAGCAGAAAAACAGCACCGCCAGGGGCAGCGAAATCGCCATGGTGCTGTACATGAAATAGAGCAAGGCCGGAACCGGCATACCGACGGTGAAGAAGTGGTGCGCCCACACGATGACCGACATGATCCCGATCGCCCAGAACGAGTAAACCTGCGCTTTGTGGCCATAAATCGGTTTGCGAGCGAAGGCCGATAGAATGTGCGGCATGAAACCCCAGATCGGCAGCAGCAGGATATACACTTCCGGATGCCCGAAGAACCAGAACAAATGCTGGAACAGGATGGGGTCGCCACCGCCGGCCGCATCAAAGAAATGGGTATCGAAGTGACGGTCGGTCAGCAGCATCGTGACCGCGCCTGCCAGAACCGGAATCGTGGCAATCAGCAGGAATGCGGTAATCAGCCAGGCCCATACGAACAGCGGCATCTTCATCATGGTCATGCCGGGAGCGCGCATATTGAGGATCGTCACGACCACGTTGATGGAAGCCAGAATCGAGGAGATACCCAGCAGGTGGATGGAGAAAATGGCGAAGTCGACACCCATCCCACCTTGCACCGAGAGCGGCGCGTACAGTGTCCAACCGGTCGCTACCGCGCCGGTACCTATTCCGAACAGAGCCAAAATAAACGGCATCACCAGCAATGTCGCCGCAGGCGGCAGCAGCCAGAAACTCCAGTTATTCAAGCGCGGCAACGCCATGTCCGGCGCGCCTATCATCATCGGGATCAGCCAGTTTGCCATCCCGGTAGCAACCGGCATCAGCGCGGCAAAAATCATGATCAGCGCATGCACGCCGATCAACTGGTTGAAAAACTCCGGTTGCATCAACTGCATGCCGGGCTGGAACAACTCAGCCCGCACCCCCATGATCATCGCGCCTCCGACCATGAACATGATGAGCGCGAAGATCATGTACATCGTGCCGATATCCTTATGGTTGGTTGTAAACAACCAGCGCTGGATGCCGCTCGGATGACCATGATCGTGATGATCGGCGTGCGTAGAAACTGTAGCTGTTGTCATAGTTCGCTCCTTACATTTCCCTGATTGATTTGCTAGCGCAACGCCTTGGCCTGCGCCGGCTGAACCATGTCGCCCATCTTGTTGCCGAATGAATTGCGCTCGAATGTCACCACCGAGGCAATTTCCGCATCTGAAAGCGTCGTCTTGTATGCCTGCATGGCAGTACCCGGCTTGCCGTTCATGACGCGATCCAGGTGCCCGTCCTTGATCAAGTGTCCGCTAGCATCCAGCATTGGGCCGTTGATCAGCTTGCTTCCAGCCAGCGCGGGGAAAGTCGGCGGCAGCCCCTGGCCATTGGCTTGGTGGCAAACCACACACTGCTTGGCATAAACCTCGGCGCCCTGCTTCATCAGCTCATCCTTGCTCCACTCCCGCTCTGCGCTTGCGGCGGCGCTCACCTGCTTGGCCTTTTGCTGTGCCACCCATACCTTGTAATCCGCCTCAGAGACAGCTTCAACAACAATCGGCATGAAGCCGTGGCCCTTGCCGCACAATTCGGCACATTGCCCACGATAGATCCCCGGCTTCTCGATCTTTGCCCAGGTTTCCCGCATGAAACCCGGAATTGCGTCGCGCTTCGCTCCAAACTGCGGGATCCACCAGGTATGAATCACGTCGGTCGAAGTCAGCAGAATTCGAACCTTCTTGTTGACTGGCAGCACAACGTGGTTGTCCACATCCAGTAAGTAGTGCTCGCCCTTGGCTTCCTTGTTATAAATTTGTTCTTCCGATGTGGTCATCGTGCTGACAAATTTGATGCCTTCGGCAGGGTATTCATACTGCCATTTCCACTGGCTACCGGTCACCTTCAACACCATGTCGGCATCGGTCTTGGTGTCTTCCATCATGACGACGCTATGGTAGGCGGGTATGCCCATCACAACGAAATCGATGAAGAGCAGCAGCGCAAACGGAACCAAAGTCCAGATTACCTGCGACTTCGTGCTGGGGCCTGTGAAATCGGCCGGCTGATGGCCTTTGCTTTTGCGGTGGGCGAAGATGGAGTAAATCATGATAGCCAGCACCGCAAAGAAGATGGCGATACTGATCAACATGAATTTGTTGTGCACATGCAGCGTATCGAGCGCAAGCGGCGTCACCGGTTCCGGGAAATTCCAGGCGTATTCCGCATGGACCAGTCCCGAGCTGAAAATGGCCGCAAACCCTGCCCATGATGCAAATATTTTTTTATATGCCATGCTTCTCCCCTGTTGAACCCCTATTTAAACCCTGAATCCCGCGCCATCTCCTGCCAGGAAAAACCCTGCGGCAGATTTCTTCAATGACCAGCAAAAATAGCAAAAGGAATCGGAAAAAAGTTTCCCGGGGAGAATTGAAGCATGTCGTTGGCAGTAACTAAGCATTCCGCCAAGATCAGGTGGCTACGCTACACTTGATGTCACAACCCGCTCTCGACCGACGAACTGACCGATAGCCGGTTCCCAACCAAAATCTCCCCGTACAACTATTTCTTAATTTTTTGCACTTGTAGCAGGTAGCACAATAAATTCAAGGCAAATTTAACATGTGTCACAACCGCCTGACAAGCAGGTTGTTACATAACCACTTGATTTATGTAGGCAATATATAACCACATTATTATATTAATATGTGCTTAATATTAGTTAACGCACGTTAATATAGTGTTTATATTTATGGTGTTGCGAAGGAATTTTTGAAAAAAATAGGGATTATTTTTCTTTACTGGAATTAAGGATATTTAAATCCATTAATCCTGATACCACAGCGGGACTGGCTTCAGCTTGATAGGGAATGACACCGAGCAGCGGTGCAGCCAGACGGGTTTCAAGTGCATGCAGGTTTTCATCAAACGCACTCATGTCGGGATCGATCCGGTTGGCCACCCATGCGACCAGACGCAGGCCTTTATGGCGGATGGCTTGGGCGGTGAGCAGGGCGTGATTGATGCAGCCAAGGCGCATTCCGACCACAAGGATCACGGGCAACCCGAGCATTTCCGCCATGTCGGCGGTATCCTGGCAGGCATTGAGCGGCACGACGAAACCGCCGACACCCTCGACCACCGTCACATCGGCCATTTCGCGCAACTGCCGAAAGGATCTGCCTATCTTTTCAAGGCTAACCTCCACGCCGCCCTGCTCCGCAGCGATATGTGGGGCAACGGGTGAAATCAGGGCGTAGGGATTAACCCACACCTGCGGTGCAGCAACATTGCCGGCCGCGCGCAGGTTTTCCACATCTTCGCAGCACAAGCCCGCGGGCGTTTCCACGCAGCCGGCAGCAACCGGCTTCATGCCGACGGCCTGGTTACCCTGCTTGACGAAGGCCTGCAGCAAAGCGCAGGCGACCAGCGTCTTGCCTACGCCGGTGTCGGTGCCGGTGATGAAATAAGCTTTTTTCATTTAGCTAACCCCTCCTGTGCCGGTGATCGCGGTAAAGAAACAGCGGCGCGCTCTTCGCCTGATTTTGCGTCGAAGCCGCCACCCTTCTTGCAACGGCAAGCCATGCCACGAATGCCTCCTCCTCGCGAGCACCCATCTCGTTCAAATGACGCTTGCCAAAATGACAAATAAATCGTTTAATCCAATCCAGATAAGCTTGTTCAGTACGGATACTGTAGTGTTTTAAGCGGATTTTTCCACGCACCTGATCCAGCAGGCGGGGTGTAGTCACCACAATGGTAGTGCCATTCATTTTTAGGCCGCCCTAAAACATATTAATTGCATGATTTTATAC
>JAIOJM010000313.1 GCA_019911785.1 Sulfuricella sp.
GTCCAAGGTCTATGGCCTGCTCGAGCCCGGTCCGGTCGTGCTGGTCACGACCGCCGGCAAGCAGCGGGCGAACAGCATGACCCAGTCGTGGCACACCATGATCGAATTCGAGCCGCCGCGAGTGGGCTGCGTGATCAGCAGCCGGAACTACTCGTTCGACATCCTGAAGGCCACCGGGGAATGCGTGATCAACATCCCGACGGTGGAGCTGGCGGAAAAGGTGGTGGGCTGCGGCAACACCTCCGGGCGAGACGTCGACAAGTTCAAGGACTTTGGCCTCACGCCGGTGGCCGCCTCGTGCGTCAAGGCGCCCCTCATCGGCGAATGCTATGCCGGTCTTGAATGCAAGGTCGTCGATGGGAAGATGGTGACCCAATACAACTTCTTCATCCTTGAGGTGCTCAAGGCGTGGATAGACCCGTCGATGAAACATCCGCGGACGATTCACCATCTCGGAAAAGGCGCGTTCATGGTTGCCGGCGAGACGATCAAGCTGCCCTCCAAAATGAAATAAACTTGAGAACCGCTATTGTCCACGGGCGTGGACACGGGCGGCCCTTCATCGCTCAGCCAGAGCGACCGCAAGGCCTTCGCCAGCCAACTGGACCGCTTCCTGGCCAGGAAGCGCAAGAAATCAAGTTGAGGCCGGGCAAGGACCGCCCCATTTTCCTGGCGCCGGCGCCAGTTTGGCGCATTTGGCTCAAATCACGCCCGTTATTGGTGCGTCCATGGGGCGCTGACTCCTGACCTTACCCTCTCTGTTTCCTGATTTTCATCAGGATCAATCAGTTGCCTGCCATGGTATGAGAATTGCATTGTTGGCAGGTTATGAAAACCCCTGTTAATCCGTCCGAATCCCCGCTTCGAGTCTTGCTGGTGGACGAAACCTTCGAACGCGCGGCGCTCCTCAAGCACGCCTTGCAGGATGCGGGCTGCAAGATTGCGGCCCATGTCTCCGCCAGTGCGGATCTGCCTGGCCTGGTGGCCGAACTGAAACCGGACCTGATCATTCTGGATACCGAATCTCCGGACCGCGACACACTGGAAAACCTTTGCATCATCAACCGCGATCAACCGCGTCCGATCGTGATGTTTACCCACGATGACGATAGCGACAAGATCCGCGCCGCCATTCGCGCCGGGGTCAGCGCTTATGTGGTGGACGGCCTGAAAAGCGAGCGTTTGCGGCCCATCATGGACGTGGCGATTGCGCGCTTCAATGAGTTTCAGGCAATGCGGGCGGATCTGGCAAAAGCGGAAAGCCAGCTTTCGGAGCGCAAGGATGTGGAGCGCGCCAAGGGGATACTGATGAAGCAGCGCGGCTGGTCCGAGGAGGAGGCTTATCAGGCTTTGCGCAAGGCGGCCATGGATAAGGGTTCCCGTCTGGCAGACGTGGCTCGCCAGCTGATCGAGATCACGGAATTGCTGGGCTGAACAATTCTGGCACGGGTATTGCTTTCAGGTAATCAAAGGCCCGACGGCGGGCTGCAGTAAATGAATCAAATCTGAGCTGACCAACGACGGTCGGCTTGAAAAGGACAATGGCGTCCATTCGCGGGAGTAATCCCTTTCGCGGATGTGACGCCTTTTTGTTTTTGTTTTTTTATCCAGGAGAAAGCCATGAGTGAAGATTTCAAAAACAGCCGGAGAGATTTCATGAAAAAAGGGGCAACCTTATTGGGCGCAGGGGCCTTGATGTCCATGGTCGATCCTGCCATTCGGAGCGGGGCGTGGGCGGCAGGCTCCGATGCGCCGGAAAAGACCGAGATCAAGATCGGCTTCATTCCGCTGACTGATTGCGCGTCGGTGGTGATCGCCTCGGTAATGGGCTTCGACAAGAAATACGGCATCAAGATCACCCCCAGCAAGGAAGCCTCCTGGGCAGGCGTACGCGACAAGCTGGTGAATGGCGAGCTGGATGCCTCCCACGTTCTTTACGGCCTGATCTATGGTGTGCAGATGGGCATCGGCGGCCAGAAGAAAGACATGTCCGTGCTGATGAACCTCAACCATAACGGCCAGGCCATCACGCTTTCCAACCAGCTCAAGGCCAAAGGCGCGGTTGACGGCACATCGCTGGCCAGGCTGATCAAGGCCGAGCCGCGCGAATATACCTTCGCCCAGACCTTCCCCACCGGCACCCATGCCATGTGGCTCTACTACTGGCTGGCAACCAATGGCGTCAACCCCTTCACTGAGGTGAAAATCATCACCGTGCCGCCGCCGCAGATGATCGCCAACATGCGCGTCGGCAACATGGATGGATACTGCGTCGGCGAGCCGTGGCACGCGCGCGCCATCCGCGACAATGTCGGCTTCACGGCGGCAACCTCCCAGGAAATCTGGAAGGATCATCCGGAAAAAGTGCTCGGCACCACGGCGGAATGGGTGGCGAAGTACCCCAACACCGCCCGCGCCATGATCATGGCCATTCTGGATGCATCGAAGTATATCGACGACCTGAAAAACCGCTCCGCCGTCGCCAAGATCATTGCCGAGAAGTCCTACGTCAACACCGATTTCGACTCGATCGAGGATCGCATGCTGGGCCAGTACGACAACGGCAACGGCAAGAAATGGCAGGACGCCAACTACATGAAGTTTTATGAGGAAGGCACAGTGAACTTCCCCTACCTCTCCGACGGCATGTGGTTCCTCACCCAGCACAAGCGCTGGGGCCTGCTCAAGGAAGACCCGGATTACCTGGCGGTGGCGAAAAAGGTCAACCAGATCGAACTGTACAAGCAGGCGGCGACACAGACCAAAACGCCGATTCCCAAGGAGGTCATGCGCAGCAGCAAAATGATCGACGGCACGGTATGGGACGGCAAGAACCCCAAGGCCTATGCCGCCGGATTCAAGGTCAGGGCGTGAGCAATGTAGGTTGGGCTGAGCGGCCCTATCGCGAAGCCCAACAAACCCAAAACATCAGCACCGGTGTTTTGGATGAGGATTGGGTCTGTTGGGCTTCGTACCTCAGCCCAACCTACGATTTACTACGTTTTAAGGTAACAACATGAACACAATTCTCAAAACCCTGCTCCCCCCGCTGATCGGCATATTGCTGTTCATCGGCATCTGGGCGCTGGTTGCGCAAACCACCCCGACCCTGCCTGGCCCGGTGAAAACCTGGTCTTCGGCGGTGCAGCTGTTCAGCGACCCGTTCTACCAGAAAGGCCCCAACGACCAGGGCATCGGCTGGAACATCCTGAATTCTCTGCAAAGGGTCGCCATCGGCTTCGGCATGGCAGCGGCAATCGGCATTCCCCTCGGATTCATGATTGGGCGATTCAAGTTCCTCAACGCCATGACCGCCCCGATCATCAGCCTGCTGCGCCCGGTTTCCCCCCTGGCCTGGCTGCCGATAGGCCTGCTGGTGTTCAAGGCGGCCAACCCGGCGGCGATCTGGGTGATCTTCATCTCCAGCATCTGGCCGATGATCATCAACACCGCAGTCGGCGTGAACCGCATCCCGCAGGATTACATGAACGTGGCGAAGGTGCTCAACCTGTCGGAGTGGAAGATTTTCACCAAAATCCTCTTCCCCGCCGTGCTGCCTTACATGATCACCGGCATCCGGCTCTCCATAGGAGTGGCCTGGCTGGTGATCGTGGCGGCGGAAATGCTCACCGGCGGCGTCGGGATCGGTTTCTGGGTGTGGGACGAGTGGAACAACCTCAACGTCGAGCACATCATCATCGCCATCTTCATCGTCGGCATCGTCGGGCTGCTGCTGGAACAGATGCAGGTGCTACTGGCGAAGCGGTTTAGTTACGAGTAGGAGGACACCCATGGAAAAATACGTCCAGGTCGAAAACGTGCAAATGATTTTCGACACCCGGAAAGGCCCGTTCGTCGCCCTGCGCGACATCAACCTCAACATCGCGCAGGGCGAGTTCATCACCCTGATCGGCCACTCGGGTTGCGGCAAATCCACCCTGCTCAACCTGGTTGCCGGGCTGACGATTCCCAGCGACGGCGCGATGCTGTGCGCCGGACGGGAAATCGCCGGGCCCGGTCCGGAACGTGGAGTGGTGTTCCAGAATCATTCCCTGCTGCCGTGGCTGACCTGCTTCGAGAACGTTCATCTGGCGGTAGAGCGCGTCTTTGCCCGCGCGGAAAGCAGCGCGACCATGAAAAAGCGCACCCAGGCGGCGCTCGCGCTGGTCGGCCTGAGCCATGCCGAGCACAAGTATCCGCATGAGATTTCCGGCGGCATGAAGCAGCGGGTCGGCATCGCCCGCGCCCTTTCCATGCAGCCCAAGGTGCTGCTGATGGACGAGCCGTTCGGCGCACTGGATGCCTTGACCCGCGCCCACCTCCAGGACGAGCTGATGAAGATCGCCGCGGAAACCCAGAGCACGGTGGTGATGGTGACCCACGACGTGGACGAAGCCGTGTTGCTATCCGACCGCATCGTGATGATGACCAACGGCCCGGCGGCCACCATCGGCGAGATTCTTAGCGTCGGCTTGCCGCGCCCGCGCGAGCGTCTGGCACTGGCTAACAACCCGAAATACCACGAATACCGCGGCGCGGTGCTGGACTTCCTGTATCGCCGGCAACTGCGCCCGGCAGCCTGAAAATGGAGACATGTATGAATGACTGGATAAGAACCTGTGCCCTGGATGAAATTCCGCAACTGGGTTCGCGCGTGGTCGAAAGC
>JAIOJM010000314.1 GCA_019911785.1 Sulfuricella sp.
CGGCAGCACCAAGGATATCCCGCTGCAGGGCATCTTCATCGCCATCGGCCACAAGCCCAACACCGAACTGTTCCAGGGACAACTGGAGCTGGAAGGCGGCTACATCGTCACCCGTGGCGGTCACACTGGCAATGCGACCCAGACCAGCATAGCGGGCGTTTACGCCGCCGGCGACGTGCAGGACCATATCTACCGCCAGGCCATCACCAGCGCCGGAACCGGTTGCCAGGCCGCACTCGACGCGGAGCGTTATCTCGACGATCTGGGCAAGTGACCGAAAAACGCAAAACCCCCAAAGAGCACAAGGTTGACGGCAAACCAGCGCCGCCATCCTTGTCCGATGACGAATCCAGCCTCTTCCGCACCAGCATCGGCGACACCCGGCCTTTGCCGGATAACGGCAAGACCGTATTTCCGCCCCACCTCCCCTGGCCCGTTCCCCGGCAAAACCGGACTGCCGCAAACCTGCTGGCTGTGGATGGCTTAAGCGTCCATATCCCCCAGGAACTGGCCGGAACCGGAGAGGAATTTTTCTTCCAGCGCCCCGGTGTAGCACCTCTGACCATGAAGAGGCTGCGCCGCGGTCACTGGGCAACTCAGGCAGAACTTGACCTGCACGGCATGACCAGCGACGAAGCTAGAGCCAGCCTGATCGCATTTCTCGACGAATGCAAACAACTCGGCCTGCGCTGCGTACGAGTCATACACGGGAAGGGGCTAAGTTCCCGGAACCGCGAGCCGGTATTAAAGCTGAAAGCGGCCAGCTGGCTGATGCAACGCGATGAGATTCTGGCTTTCTGCCAGGCACGGCCGATGGACGGCGGCAGCGGCGCGGTGATCGTGCTTCTCAAGGTGACGCGGCGCTAATCACTGGATTTCGCGGCCTCCCTCCCTTACAATCTCTTTCCTTCAGCAGTCCATACATCACCCCTGCCATGACCGAAAACACCCCTGACACCCTTGATGTTTCCATTGTTGTTCCGATTTACAACGAGGAAGAAAACCTGGAGGAACTATTACGCAGAGTCAGCGAGGCGATGGATCCCACCGGCCGCTCCTGGGAACTGATCTGCATCGACGATTGCTCGTCCGACACTTCCGCTTCTCTGCTGGAACAGTTCGCCACCACCCGCCCCTGGCTGCGCCCGCTTTACCTGATTCGCAACTACGGCCAGTCGGCGGCGATGCAGGCCGGCTTCGACGCGGCCGCCGGTGCCGTGGTCGTCACTCTCGACGGCGACTTGCAGAACGACCCGGCCGACATTCCCGGTCTGCTGGATATGCTCGACCAGAGGCCGGAAATCGACATCATTTCCGGCTGGCGCAAATTCCGCCAGGACCGTTACATCAACCGCAAGCTGCCCTCGATGATCGCCAATGGCCTGATTTCGCGCATGACCGGCGTCCACCTGCACGATTACGGCTGCTCGCTCAAGGTGTACCGCAGCGAAAGCATCCGCGACGTGAAGATCTACGGCGAGTTGCACCGCTTCATTCCGGCACTCGCCGCGCAGTTCGGCGCCAAGGTCATCGAGGTGCCGGTTTCCCATCACGCACGCATGCACGGCAAATCCAAGTACGGCATCGACCGCACCTTGCGCGTGGTCCTCGACCTGCTCTGGGTGAAGTTTCTGCTGCGCTTTTTGCACCGGCCGATACACGCCTTCGGCGGAGCCGGCATTACCCTGCTCCTGCCCGGCCTGTTGGCGTTGGGCGTTCTCGTGGTCGAAAAACTGTTCCTCGGCGAAAACATCGGCGGCCGTCCGCTCCTGCTGCTCGGCGTGATGCTGACCCTGATGGGCGTGCAGCTGATCGCCATGGGCCTGCTGGGCGAGATCCTGATTCGCATCTACCACGAACCCGCCGGCCGGGCGCAATACCTGCTGCGGGCCGCCCCGCGCCGGCGCGGGAACGCGCCTGCCAAAGCCGCCCCAGAGCCACATTCTTGAGCAAAACCAGCACCAGGATTCTGCGTTTCATCGCCGCGAGCTGCCTGCTCGCGGCCGTAATCTGGTACGCCAACCCGGCCAAGCTGGTGAAGACCCTGAGCAGCGTGGAATTGCGCTGGTTCGCCCTGGCGGTAGCCGCCTCTATCCTGTCCAACATCGCCTCCGCCCTGCGCTGGGCGCACATCGCCCGTCTTTTCAGCCTTACCGCGCCGGCCTTGCCGCTGATCGCCATCTATGGGCGCGGGGTGACGATCAACAACCTCCTGCCCGGCGCAACCCTGAGCGGCGACATGCTGCGCGCCTACCAGCTGCACCGGCTGGGCAATCCGCTCGGGCAATCCACGCTCAGCGTGGTGCTCGACCGCTTCAGCGGCCTCTGGGTACTGTGCCTGGTCTCTGCCGCAGCGGCGGCGCTATGGAGCGGCACCAACTCCCTGACGCACGACCCTGCCCTGGCGCAAAAACTGACCATCTACGCCGCCCTGCTCGGCAGCCTGATTCTGCTGCCCTTCCTGCCGCTGCCGCGCTTTGAACCCAAGGGACAAAGCAAGTTGACCGGACTGGTTCGATCATGGAACAAACTGGCCCAACAGCTTGCCTTGTTTCGCAACAACCTGCCCAAGACGGCGCTGCAATCGGTGGTAGTCCAGCTCTTTTCATCGCTGGCGTTCTGGCTCGGCGGGCTTTCGGTCGGACTGGATATCTCGTACTGGCTGGTGCTGGCCTTATGCGCACCGGTATTCATCATCGCCGCCCTGCCGGTCGGCATCGGCGGATGGGGCACGCGCGAATTCGCCGCGGTACTGGTATTCGGCTTCGCCGGCGTATCCGGCGAGACAGCCGCCGCGACGGCCATACTTTACGGCCTGTGCGCCGTGATTCAGGGCAT
>JAIOJM010000315.1 GCA_019911785.1 Sulfuricella sp.
GCGGGGCGTAGCCTGCCTGGACGAGGTTTTTGACCTGGTATTGAAGCTCGGCGGCACGCTTTCGGGCGAGCACGGCGTGGGCCGCGAAAAGCGCGCCTATGTGGGGCGCGAGATCGATGCGCCGACCATGGCGCTGATGAAACAGATCAAGCAGGTATTCGACCCCAACGGGATACTCAATCCCGGCAAGTTGTTTCCTTAGCTCTTTGGAACTTTTCCGGCAGCCTTGGCTGCCACTTTGCGCACTATCCTGGCAACCACCTTCTTGCCCAGCAACACCACAAAACCCAGCAGCGCTTTCTTGATCATTGTCCCACCCTGACCGGTTTGCGGCACTCCACGGCCTTCAACTCGCTTCCAGGAAAATCCAGTTTCAATGCTGTCAGATGCGCGGTCATGGACTCGCCGCTATCCTTGATCTGAAATACGACAGCGTCGATTTCCTGGGTGCGCGGACCGGAAACGGCCGATTTCACACCCTTCGCGCGCAGCTGATCGAGGTATTTGTCAGCCGCCTCGGCAGAGGAAAAAATACCCAGAGAAATCGCATACTGCACCGCCGATGGCTCACGGACAATGTAGCTTTCCTGTACCCCCTGCCGTTTCAGTTCATCCACCTTCTTTTGCGCTTCCTGCAGCGTCTTGCGCGGTGTAACGTAAACCCAGTAGCCCCCGGATTTTTCCGCTTTGTGCTGGACGAGCTTCTCGCCCAACTGCAGCTTCTCCAGCGCCTGCGCCGCGCGCTTTAGCGTGTCGCCAGAAAACTGGCCCCATTCGAGGCAAATCTCAGGCTTGGCTTCGCCGGGGCCGCTATCCCCCGGCTTTGCTGGCAACTCCGCCACGGCCAGCTCCGGCGCTTTCAGGGGCTCGGCCAAGAGCTTGATTTTGTCCGCATTGACCGGCTCGTGGCCACGCATGGGCTCCCTGCCATGACTGCTGTTGAGCTGCATCACGGTAAAAAACAAGATGTTGATAACCAGCAGTATTGCGAATATCCACTTCATGCCAATGCTATCCTGATCAGTCCATCCAGCACCAGATTATCCACCATCCTCGTCTTGCCGGACAACAGAGGCAGGAGCAGTTGAGCATCGCCGCCACTCAGCAAACAGGTCGGCGCCCGCCTGATCTCACCGGCGAGCAAGGCATTCATGTGCCAGACCGCCCCCACCATGGCGGACAGTGCGCCGCTGTAAACCGCATCGGGAGTGTTTCTGGGGATATCCGTGTAATGACCGCCCCCCTCCCCGATGGCCGCAGTGTTTTCAGCCAGCGCCCGCAGCATGGTTGCCAACCCGGGGACGATCAACCCACCCAGGAACACGCCATCGGCGGTCAATGCGTCCACGGTCATCGCAGTGCCGGCATTGACCACCACGCAACCTTCCGGCGCGATGGCACGCGCGGCGATCAATGCCGCCCAGCGGTCGCTGCCCAGTTGCGAGGGGATATCGTAGCCGTTGTTTACGCCGCACTGGTTTTCGGCCGCAACGACCCATTGAATGTTGGCAGGCCAGCCCTTGCAGGCTTCCTCTATCGGTATGGCTACCTGCGACCCGGCGACGTTCGATGCCACGATCCGTTCAGGTACAGCCAGGCCTTTCCATGCATCGCCCAGGCCAGCACCATCCGCAGTGGCGATCCAGCCCTGAGACACCCACGAATTTCCATCATGCAATCCCCATTTAATCCGGGTATTGCCGGCATCCACCGCGAGTATCATGCCACCGTCCTCAAACTGATTTCACCGGAGGTAAAGCGTTGCTTCCCAACCGCAGTGCGCACCAGCAGTGCGCCATCGTCGGCCACATCCAGCAAATGTCCTTCGTGCCGGCTGCCGTCGGGCAGCAGCAATAGAACCTGTTTTTCATGGTAAGCGTGGTGCTTCAACCATTCTTCACGCAGGCTTGAAAACCCGCCCTCATCGAACTCATTCAGGACATCGGCCAGGTGCAGCAATATGTTTGCCAGGAATAAATTGCGCTCCGGTACGTCCCCGCCTATGGAGTGGAGATCCACCACCGCCTGATCGATCCGGTTCAGCACCTTGCCGGATAGCTTGAGGTTGATGCCGATGCCGATCACCGCGGCGCTCGGCCCCAGCATATCGCCCTGCAGCTCGATCAGTATGCCTGCCAGCTTGCGGTGCTGGTGCAGCACGTCGTTCGGCCATTTCAAGCCTGCGCCTGAGACGCCGGCCTGGTTCAGCGCGCGCATCAGTGCCACGCCGACCGCCAGGCTGAGACCGGAAAGGAATCCCGCCCCCTGATTGAAACGCCACAGCAGGGAAAAAGTCAGGCAGCCTCCCAGGTTGGCATGCCATTCCCGACCGCGCCGGCCACGCCCAGCCGTCTGCATCTCCGTAATCACGCAGCCGCCATGCGGCGCGCCCTGCACCGCCTTCTCCAGCAGCCTGCTGTTGGTAGAGGCCAGACTGTCGGCAACCTCCAAATCGAAGAATCCGGATCTATCGCCCAGTCCGGCGTGAATTTTATCCTTATCGATCCAGTTCAAAGGCTCGCGCAGACGATAGCCGCGGCCCGGCACACGGAACAGGTCGACGCCGGCCTCATCGAGGTTGCGCATCGCCTGCCAGACGGAGGCACGGGATACGTTCAACTGCTGTGCCATTCCCTCGCCGGAATGAAATTCTCCGTCGGAGAGCAGGCGCAGCACGGCAAAGGTCAGGGGTTTCACAGCGGCAGATTCTGGTTGGGATGGTCGCATGTTAGCACATACGCCGAGGGGAAATAACAGCGCCCCGCAGCTTGCGGAGTGTGAGCCCAAAAACAAAACCCCCTGCAGCAATCGCTGAGGGGGTCTGTCTGATAAGGAGCCTGGCGGTGACCTACTTTCACATGGGTAATCCACACTATCATCGGCGCACGTTCGTTTCACTTCTGAGTTCGGGATGGGATCAGGTGGGTCCAAACTGCTATGGCCGCCAAG
>JAIOJM010000316.1 GCA_019911785.1 Sulfuricella sp.
ACGGTGCAGGCCTGGCAGCCGACGCATTTTTCCAGGTCTATAACCATTCCCCACTTAGCCATGATCAGGCCTCCTTAAAAGATTCAAACTTTCTCTACGAAGACCTTGGCGCTGTGGTAGCAGCACTGGCCGGAAATTGCATCCGAAACATTCGGCGTCACTTCGTTGGTGCTGCCAGATACGCCGCTGTTCTTGGTCCAGCGCCCCATGCCCCAGTGGCCATGGATCATCGGCAACGCCACGGTGTCCGGGCGGATGCCGCCATACAGCCGGGCATAGACCTCGATGGAACCGACCGTGGACTTGATGCGCACCCGGTCGCCGTCCTTGATGCCGCGCTTGGCGGCGGTTTCGGGGTGGATTTCCAGATACACCGTCTTCTTGCCGCCCTGGGTCGGCTGCACGCTGGCCGTGGCGTGGGGCAGGTTCCCGCTGCGCCCTTCCGCCTGCATGGCAAGTTTCGGGCTGACGAAGTGGAGGTCGCCGCCACCGGCATGGTTAGCCGGAAGATATTGCGGGAAGGCGATCATTTCCGCAGGCAGCCCGAATTTCTCCATCAGATAGTGAACGTGGTGTTCTTCCTCCAGGTAGCCGGATTTGAATTCGAACTTGCCACTGGGCGTCGGCATCAGTTTCTGCTTCACCGCTTCCTGCGTCATCCGCTTGGAGTAGGACTTGGTCACTTTGTCCCATTCGTAAAACTCGCCGCGAATCTGGCGCCACAGATAAGGTTTCTTGAACCAGACGCCCTTCTCCTTCCAGGTTTCGTAACTATTGACGCCGTTGTCGCCGGGTTTTTCCTCGAACGCCTTGGCAATCGCCTTGATGATGTTCTCGGTGTTGCCGACCTGCTTGTAGTACTCGCCCATTGGTCCCTTGATGCGCTTGCCCAGGTCGATCAGCATGTCGCCGAACACCCGCGTGTCGTACAAAGGCTTGACCGCCGGGGTGCGGATCATGGAGATCGGATAGCCCTGGTAGGGGTAGGTGTCGGCCACCTGGAGCCGCTCCAGATAGGTGTGATCGGGCAGGATCAGGTCGGAATACACCGAGGTTTCGTCCGGGAAGGGCGAGGTGTTGATAACAAAAACCTCATTCAGCATCTTTTCCCAGACCGTGCAATCCGGCCCCGAGAACACCGGCCCGGTCATGTAGAACATGACGGTGTCCATCTTGTAGGGCGCAGCGGCATTATGGTTCTTGGCGACTTCCTGCAACATGTTGCTGGCCATCGGCCATTTATCGGTTTTCACCATGTCCACGCGCGGTTTCTTGCGGTCCGGCGCCTTGGCGTAGTCGTCCATGAAATCCTCGGCCTTGACCGGCAGCTTGCCGGCAGGCGGCTTCATCTGGTAATGCAGGCCACCCTGAGAGAACATCGAACCGACCAGGGCGTTGAGCGAGTGGATCGCCATGCCGCTATAAGTGCCGTTGGTATGGGCGTGGGCGCCACGCTCGAAGACGGCGATGGCGGGATGGGTGGTGCCGAATTCACGCGCCACGGCATGGATGGTTTTGGCCGGGATGGTGGTGATCTTTTCCGCCCACTCCGGGGTGCAGTCCTTGAGAACGGCGTTCCACCATTCCGGCAGGCCAAGCACCCACTTCTCCTCGAACAGCGTTTGCCCGGCCTTGATTTCAGGTTCCGGTTTCTTGTCTTTATCGAGGGCCTCCCGTTGCTTGCGGTCGGTTTCTTCCGAGAGCGCTTTTTTGGCTTCTTCTTTCTCGAATTTGGCGATTTTTCCGGCAATGGCTTTTTCGGCTGCGGGGTTTCCTTTGGCCAGAACTTGTTCCTTGAGGAGCTTGGCGAGGGCCGCCTGGGTCTTGGCCTTTTCGACCGCGGCTTTTTCAGCTGCAATCTTGTCAGCGGCAGCTTTTTCGGCTGCGGCTTTTTCCTTGGCCTGCGCCCTGTTCCGGATATCTTCATCGGTGAAGGCGGCGGCCACGGCCTCGCCTGACTTGAAGCGATTCACACCATCGGCGAAATTGCCGACGAAAGGTTTGTCCCACAAGCCTTCGGTGAGGATGACATGGGCAATCGCCAGCGCCATCGCGCCGTCCGTGCCGGGCTTGATGAGCAGCGCCCGGTCGGCCGATGCTGCGCTGGTATTCAGATGCACATCGACGAAGGTCACCTTGGTCTTGGCCGCCTTGGTACGCATTACCCCCCAGGCCCGCATATTGCCGGTGAAAGGGCGAAACGATTCCAGAAACCCGGCACCGAAAACCAGCATGTAGTTGGTATTCGCATAATCGTAAGCGTTGTAGGCGTGGTTGCCGTCGAGAATCTTCTTGGCCTCCTCGCTGCCGTCGGAACACATGGAGGAGTGCCCCAGGCCGACGTTGGGCGAGCCGTACAACGCGCTCCAGTCCTTGAACAGCCCGGCGTCGGTGGCGCCCCAGCCGCGACCGTAAATCAGCCCGAAGCGGTGGGATTCGTTTTTCTCACGCAGATCGTTCAGACGCTTGGCCGCGATATCCAATGCCTCGTCCCAACTGATGGGCACAAATTTCGGATCCTCGTTGCGCCCCTTCTTCGGGTTGGTGCGCTTCATCGGCCCCTTGAAGCGGTCGGCGTCATAAAGCAGGTACTGCCCGTAATGTCCCTTGGGACAGAGCTTGCCTTCGGAAAGCGGATTGTCGAGCGTGCCATACACCGCATGCACCCGTCCGTCGGTGGTGTAAACGTCAATGCCGCAACGCGCCGGGCACTGGTGGCAAAAGCTCTTGGTGATCACCGTTTCACCAGACTTCTCCGCCCCCGTTTTGGCTTGGGCCTTGGCAATGGCCGAGAAGCCGGGCAATTGCCCGAATCCGACCGCACCGGCGGCGCCAGCCACCCCAGCCGCTTGCAGAAAACGGCGCCGACTGATTTTCGGGTTGAAGATATTCTCTTTCATGGGTGCCTCCAAAATTAACTAAAGGATCAGTATCTGATTATCTCTACGCAAACATCGTGCCAAATAGATCGGCGGCCAAACTACGGAATTTTTCGCAGCGCGGGCACAGGCTTTTTCCGCGCGACGCAAAACGCTCATGACAGGACGTACAGACGCCCCATGGCAAGCGTGTCAGCTCGCGCTGACCGTGCATGGCTCCATCCACGGATGGGGCCAGGTCGAGCTCCAGCGCGCCCTCCGGGCAGCTTCGGGCGCACAGCCCGCAACTCGCGCACAGCCAGGGTTCAAAGCGGATTCCGGTCGCGGCATCATCCTCATAGCTGGACAGCGCACCCGTTGGGCACACGCGGGCGCAGACACCGTGGTTTGCACAAGTCTCGGAAATCGAAATAGCCGGGAATAAATCAGCCGGCAGCGGCACGCCGCGCAGTTCTGCAAGGCGCTCCAGCGCCGCAATCAGGCGTATCCGCTCCGGGAAGAGTTTTCCCTCCTGCCGGATGAGGCTGCGCGGCATAATTTTAAGCGGCGGCGCGGTTCGTTCGATCACCACGTCGGCGGCCTTGCCCGCGAGAAAACTGAAAAAGGCGCGCCGCCCGATTGCCTCGCGCTCGGCGGGAACAGGAATCTCGTCGGGCATGAGAGAAACCGGCAGCGGATCGCGCCGTATTTCGGGCAGGCTCTGTTGCGGCCAGCCAAGGCGGATCAGGGCACATCGAACGAATTCGAGCTGAGCCGCCACGGGGGGTTGGGCCGAACCGCCAGCCCGGCATGTCGCGCACCAGCCTCTATCCACCAGCACTACGGCCCGCCCTTCGCCCGTAGCGAGAACGCGCTCCAGCAAGGAAGCCGCCGAGAGACCGCCCAGGCAGGGGACGGCGTGGGTGCCTGCGGCAAGCAAACGGGGCGGCACCTTCCAGCATTCGACGGCAAGCTCGCGGTTACCTTCCGGTAACCCGTCGGGAATCTGATATCCCCGCGCCGACAGTGCGCCGCTGGGACAGGATGCCACGCAGCGCCCGCACCCCAGACAGCCATCGGCAAGGCTGACGCCGCGCTCGCCAACCGCCAGCACCCCGGCCGGACAGGCTGCGGCGCAGCGCGAACAGGCTACGGGCGATGAGCGAACGGCAAGGCAAGCTTCCTGCTGCAAGGACAGTCCGTAGCGGGATTTCAATTCTTGGGATTGCATCAGATTCACCAGAGATTCCAGAATATATCCGGTGTCGCTGCAAGAACCGATCCACCTCATTGTGAACGCCTGTAGTGGGGGCTTGGCGGTCGTGGCAGATAGCCAAAATTAAAGTAAATCCAGGAATATCATGAGAACTTGACAATAAAGGGTCACCATCTGGTAACCTGCAAATGCAATGGGTTACCAGATAAGAACCACCCGACCTGGGAAATGGAGAACAGCATGTTGCGCTATCTATCAAGGATTCTCGCCTTTTTCGCTGTGCTGGGCATAGCTGCACCCGTCCTGGCCGAATCCCCGACGTGGCGGGTGGGCATGACCCCGGCTTTCCTCCACGATCAGCACGTCGTGCTCGACGACTGGCGCGCCTACCTGGAAAAGAAGCTGGGGCATAAGATCGAGTTCATCCAGCGCGACAGCTACCGGGAAACCATGGATCTGCTGCGGCTGGGCAAGCTGGAATTCGCCTGGATTTGCGACTATCCCTACGTGCACCTCAAGGATCAGATACGGCTGCTGGCCGTGCCCGTCAATCAGGGCAAGCCGCTGTACCGTTCCTACCTCATCGTTTCCGCCCGCGATCCGCACACCCAGTCGCTCGCCCAGCTCAGGGGCAAGGTGTTTGCCTATGCCGATCCCTACTCCAACACCGGCTACCTCGTGCCCCGTTACCAGCTCCATCAGATGGGCGAAAACCCGGAAAAATTCTTCAGCCGCACCTTCTTCACCTGGTCGCACCGCAAGGCCATCGAGGCGGTGGCCAGCGGCGTGGCTCAGGGCGCCTCGGTGGACAGCTTCGTGTGGGACACCCTGGCCAAAGTCAGGCCGGAGCTGACTGCGCGCACCCGCATCGCCGCCCGCTCCCCGGAATACGGCTTCCCGCCTTTCATCGCCCACCGTTCGGTCAGCGAAGGTGATTTCAAAACCATGCAGGATGGGCTGATCCGCATGGGGCAGGATGCCGAGGGCGCCGCGCTGCTGCAGCGCCTTAACCTGGACGGCTTCACGCCCGGCGACCCCGGCATCTACCGGGGCGTTGCCGAAATGATGAAGGTCCTGGGCGAGTGATAAAATTTTTGTTCAATCTCAGCTTCCGCGCCAAGATTCCGCTCTGGGGCAGCCTGCTGATCCTGGTCACCGCCGGCTTGGTGGGGCTGACCCTGATGTTCCGCGCCTACGACGACCTGCGCCAGGACGTTCTCATCAGCGCCGACAGCCTGGGACGCACCCTCTCCAACACGCTTTTTCCGGCCATGCTGCACGACGATGTGTGGCGCGCCTTCGAGATCATCAATGCGCCCTTCCACGGCGCCACGCCTGAAAATCCCGTCCAGGCAAGCGCCCTGATCCTGCTGGACAACCAGGAGCGGGTTTACGTTTCCACCCTCCCCGAGACCTACCCCACCC
>JAIOJM010000317.1 GCA_019911785.1 Sulfuricella sp.
TAACGTTTGAATTCACCGGCGCTGCGCGGCTTCATCGCGCAGCGTCCGGTGGAATGATTGGTTGGGCATCGCGATCTTCAAATGAGCAACTACGCCGAATGCCTATATTGCGGGCGAAAAATACGCCGCTTAGAACGCCAAGAGAGAAGCTGATTGTCCAAGCGAACCACGGATTAGCAATTACAGGAAGATGGCGCGCAGATAGGACCCCAAGAAGATATTTGATTGAGAAAATCGCCATCATCAATGTGAGTGGCAGCCAACTGCCAGGGATACGGACATGACCGGAGGGTGCGACGGAAACGCCTTTGGGCGTAAGAAAGGAGATGCCGAATACAAGAGGTAGGATGAAGCCCACGCCCCAAACAATAAGAGCAAGAAGAGAGAGCCCGAAAGTAGATGCAATTCCGTATATAGCGAGCACGAGTAGTACGGCGGGCAGAATGAACAGCCGGGCGGTGCTAGCGAACCTTTCGCGGCTTTGCTGGTATCCAAGGATGGCAAGCGCAACAAAGATAAGCCAAACCCAAGCAGGGGTGTGACTCAATAACTGCCTCACTGCTGAGGTACCCATGTGAATGCCCAACGTGGAGGTGAGGGGCGGCCGGAGCGCCGAAGGCGCGGAGGGAAGGCCCACAGCGAAGCGATGTAAGCGAGATACAGAATCAACATGCTCGGCAGAAACAACAGCCAAAATGCTTTCCAAAGGGGTAACTGTCCCTTGAGCGCTTGCTCTATGAAGCCGAGATTAGTTGAATGAGGCGTCATAGCCTTGGCATCTAACGTCTGAATTCACCGGCCTGCGCGGCTTTTCGCGCAGGTCCGGTGGAATGATGGGTTAGGCCGATTGCCAAAAGCGCAAAAGTCGGCGCTGGCGAGATGGCAATCAAGATGCCAATGCTCACCGTGGCATCAGCGCGAACACACCCCAGCCCAGGTACTCACGTGTGTAAGCGGCGTGGCGCGCGGGTTCCGAGGTCAGTTGGGCTCGAACTTCTTTGGCTAACTCGTCATTGGGATTGGCTTCAAGCCATCGGCGCATGGTGAGCCATTTGGCCGCCTCGTATCTGTCCCACCCGTCCTGGTCGGCCAGAATCATTTCAACCACGTCATAGCCAAGGCGACCGAAAGACGCGAGAAGTTCAGGCAGCATGAGAAAGTCGGAGATCGAGTTGGCAAGACACCCCTTGGCAACCTCTTCCGTCGGTGGCAACTGCCGCCAGAACGGCTCGCCGATAAGGATGATCCCTCCGGTGCGCAGGCTCCGCGCCAACAGTTCGATAGTGCCGGCGACTCCCCCGGCAATCCAAGTGGCACCGACACAAGCTGCTACATCGACCTTCTCGTCAGAGATGTAACCCGCAGCATCGCCATGGATGAACTTGACTCGATCAGCAACGCCGAGTTCTACAGCACGGTGTTTCGCTTGCTCGGAGAACAACTGGCTCATGTCGATGCCGGTGCCGATGAAGCCGTGATCGCGTGCCCAGGTGCACAGCATCTCCCCCGAACCGCTGCCGAGGTCGAGCACGCGGGTTCCCGATTCCAGACGCAGCGCCGCGCCGAGAGTGGCGAGCTTTTCGGGTGTGATCGGGTTGTGGATGCGGTGAGCACTCTCAGTGATGTTGAATATTCGTGGGATGTCCATTGTGGAAAATTTCCTTACGGGTGTGAATAGATTCGGTCACTGCCTAACGAATGAAAGGGACTTCCCCGTCCCGAGGGTGCGGCGAAGTTACCGCGAACGGCATCAAGAGTGCCATGATGGAAAGTGTCGTTTTCATCAAAACCACCAGGAGGGGAAAGTCATGAGCATTATTACCATAGGAATTGATCTAGCCAAGAATATTTTTGCCGTCCACGGCGTCAATGAAAGTGGCAAGGCCGAACTGGTCAAGCCCAAGGTTGCGCGTGACCAACTGCTGCCGCTGATCGCCAACCTACCGCCGTGCCTGATCGGCATGGAAGCCTGCACCGGCGCCCACCACTGGGCCAGACTGTTTCGCCAGCACGGCCACACCGTCCGGCTGATCGCCCCCAAGTTCGTCACCCCCTACCGCATGAGCGGCAAACGCGGCAAGAACGATGCGGCGGACGCCGCCGCCATCTGCGAAACCGTCACCCGGCCCCAGATGCGCTTTGTTCCGATCAAGGACGAACATCAGCAAGCCACACTCACCCTGCACCGCACCCGCCAGGGATTCATCGAAGAACGCACCGCACTCTACAACCGTATCCGCGGACTGATTGCCGAGTTCGGCATCGTCCTCCCGCAAAAGGTCGAACGCTTGCGGCGAGAAATTGGACCACACCTGGAAGATTTGCCCGGCTGGGCCAACCGCTGCGTAGGCGACATGCTCTCCCACGCCGACCGACTGGATGAACGCATCCACGAATATGACCGCGCCATCACCGAAATAGCCCGGCAGGACGAACGCTGCAAACGGCTGATGCAACTGCCCGGCATCGGCCCCACCAGCGCCACCGCAATTCTGGCCAGCATCGGCGTTGGACACGACTTTGACCACGGCCGCCAGGTCGCCGCCTGGCTCGGTCTCACGCCTGGCCAATACAGCAGCGGCGGCAAGACGCGCCTGGGGCGCATCACCAAAGCCGGAGACGGTTACATCCGCAGCTTGCTGGTGCTCGGCGCTAGAGCGGTACTCAACAGTCTCGGAGACAAACAGGACCGCTTCAGCCGCTGGGCCAGAAATCTGTTGGAACGACGTGGCTACTGGCGTGCCGCCGTTGCCATCGCGGCCAAGAATGCCCGGCTGGCGTGGGCGGTGCTGAAATATGGAGAAGACTTCCGGCTCAACCTGAACGAAGCCTGAGGAGTGCTGGAAAAAACCGTCTACAGAAAAAAGGAGTAAAGAATCACAGCTGGACTGCCAGCGCTGATGTGAAGCGGGTTGGACCCGCGCGGGGTGAGCCTGGTTAACTCAAGGGGAAGCAGTTGAATCCCGGCTAACGATTGAGGCCCTCGCGCGCGTCTTTCATCAGGGTCCGAGCCATAGGCTCAACATGACCGGTTGTAGTTTAGCAGTCCTTCACCTTCTCGCATCGCAACTGGAAGTCGGCAAAGAATGAATATGGAAGAATGAAAAAAGCGAAAAAAGAATCGTCGTTAGTTGTTGCAATGACGGGGAAGCCCTTGTAGTTTGAGGTAACCGGCGCTCCGCCGGCTTTTCGGCGGAGCGTCCGTGTTGACCGAGAGGCTAGACCTCACTGTTCTAGCCAAGATCATTGGAATCCCTGGCGCTTGAGTTCGGAATTCGGTGGCGCTTCTCGATGATGGCCAAGATTTCGCCGCCGAGTTGTCGTGCCCTCTTGGTAATGCGTAGGGCCTCCTGAAATGCCTCCGCCGGGGCCGGTCTTACGTTCAATAGACCACCAGGCTTAACGTCTTGGACTACGGCTTCCAGTAGTTGGTAGAACTCGACCACCTTCACCTGAATGTCGACTTCGAGCATGCCAAGGCGATCTAGGCTGCTCTTGAAGATGGGGAATCTGTCCTCTGGCACTTGAATCTGATACGTGTATGAGGTTACCTGTTTGGCATTGAATGCCTCTACCACGCGCTCCAGTTGCTGTATGTAATTCCGGTGTTCGGCAAGCTCGATGGTTGCCTTAACCTCCGCATATAACTGGAGGGTGGTGGAACGTTTGTCTTTACGGTCTTTGAGCTTGGCAATTATGTAGTTGGGAAAGAACGACGATACCGCTCCGACGAAGGCGCCGCCAAGGGCGCTGTACATTGGAAGGTATGGGTTCTGCTCAATGAACAGAGACTTGACGGCTCGTATGATCTCAATGGTTTCGAGAACGGTTTTCGGATCGATGTCGGCCATGGGGGAAGGTAGGGTGAGGTCTAACGTAGAAGTCACCGGCCTTGCGCGGCCTTATGCGCAAGGTCCGTGTGAACTGCCGGGTTAGCCATCACGGTTTCGGTGCCTCGGGCACTGCGGAGGAATGGTGATCAACGATCAGCCAACGTCCGTTGTGATTTCGATAAACAAAGCTGAAGCGCGCTGGACGAACGATCTCCTTGCCATCGCGAACCTCAGAGAATGTATAGGTCCCGGTGTTGATGGCAATGTCGCCGTAAACGCGAATGCGTTGTTCACCGAGGACGGGTTTGTACGATGGAGGAACGGTGCTCAGGATGTTGAAATAATCACGAACTGTTGCAGGGGTGTCTCGAAGAGAGGGAGATCGGGTGCCCCACAACACTGCGTCAGCGTCATACAGCGCCACAACTCGTTTGGCGTCGTGACTGCTCATGGCGTCAATCCACGCCTGAGTCGCCGCCGCAATTTCGCCTCTTGTTGCGTCGGATGACTTCATTGTCTGGCAACCGAACAGCAGGACAGCGACGATTAGTGCAAGTGTGATGCGCATAGTTCCTCCTTCTGTGATGTCTTGATATGCCTTCATTTCTGACTCCCTTCGTGGATAAAGACTGCGGACGGATGAAGACGGCTAACAGTTAATCAACTGACCCACCGGTCAGGGTTGTTTTTAATATCAGGGCGTGCTGTTTTTTGATAACTATATGATTCATAACAACTCCATAAAATTCCCTGTCCGTATATTGTTTAATATTACTGCAAATCATTAATACCCGCGTGTACTGTAGAGGATTTAATCTCAACAAGGATTGACACTTATGGGGTACGAATCGAAATTTCCCTCAAAACGACAGCGTTCCGCAACCAATGCGCCTGATGGATCAGGTTCACGCGGTTTGTAGACGTCGCCATCTCAGCCCACGTACAGAAAAATCCTATCGGTTCTGGATTCGCCAATATATTTTCTTCCACAACAAACGGCACCCGAAAGAGACGAGAGAAACCGAGGTGATGCAATTCATCAATTACCTGGCCGTTAAGCGCAAGGTCGCCGCATCTACCCAATCTCAGGCTCTTAATGCGATTGCGTTTCTCTATCGAGATGTTTTGGTTATTCCGCTTGGCGAGATTGCCGGATTGAATCGCGTGCAACAACATAAGCGCATTCCTGTGGCAATGACGGCAAGTGAGGTTTCTGCGGTTTTAGCACAGATGTCTGGTACAACGGCCCTAATGGCTAAGATAATGTTTGGTTCTGGTCTCAGAGTTGAGGAATGCTGCACATTGCGGATCAAGGATATTGATCCTTGAAAAATCAGTTATCCACAGATGAACACAGACTTACACAGATATTTCAATACATTGACTTCATTGCATGACTCACCCTGACGGTGATGTGCGATTGACTTTCAACCACCTGATTCAGCGGGGTTTTATCTGTGTGAATCTGCGCCATCTGCGGATTATAGGTTGATTTCGGTTCGTCAGTCATCAATGTCCGTGATGGCAAGGGGGCGAAAGATAGAACAACGATTCTTCCTGCCCGCTTGAAGGCAGATTTGCAGGCGCACCTAATGCAGGTTGCACGGTTACATACTGACGGCCGAGCTCGTGGAGCAGGATTGGTGCCCTTGCCTGGTGCTCTTGAAAGCAAATATCCAAAAGCAGCGGAATCCCTTGCTTGGCAATTCGTCTTTCCCTCTTCCGTCTGCCGCCCTTGGGGTCAAAGTGGGCGTTTGGCTCGTTGGCATGTTTCTCCGTCAACAATCCAGCGCGCATTCAGGCAGGCGGTGATTCGTGCGGGCATGATGAAACACGCGACTGTCCATACGCTGAGGCATTCCTTTGCCACACAGTTACTCTCTTCGGGTACGGATATTCGGACAATTCAGCTTTTGCTTGGCCACCGAAATCTTCAGACTACGATGATCTATACACACGTTCTTGAGGTCACAAAGAAGGTGACTAGCCCATTCGATAATCTTTGACGATAGATAATCCTGACGCTATTGGGGGCCGTCGGCGCGGGCTATGACTAAAAAGTCTGGCGGCTGCTCTTGGAGGTTAAGCGGCCGCTCCCCACGTAGGTCATCACCGGCGGATTTGGGTCGATAGCGCCAGTACCCCTTTCCAGTTAGCCGACGTTGAGATTTGGTTGCAGGGATGCTGTCACACAAAACGACCACCCACAGTAAAATCCGGAATCCCTAAAAAATACGCTAACCGCAAAGGACGCGAAG
>JAIOJM010000318.1 GCA_019911785.1 Sulfuricella sp.
TCCCTGACCCCTGCCCCCACATCAATAAGTCCTCGCCTTCGGCTTGAAAGTCTCCACCGTCAACGGTTTCAGCCGTACCGGCTTGTAATCCAGCCGGTGTCCTTCGCTGAAATACAGGGTGTGCTTCAGCCAGTGGTTATCGTCACGCAACGGGTAGTCGTCGCGCGCATGGGCACCGCGGCTCTCCTGGCGCGCGGCGGCCGAAATCATCGTCGCCAGTGCTACCTCCATCAGGTTTTCCAGTTCCAGCGCTTCGATCCGGCCGGTATTGTAGATCCTGCTGTGATCGCGTAGCGCGACATCCGGCAGGCGCGCGGCAATTTCCAGCATTTCCCTTACCCCCTCCTGCAGCACCTCTTCCTTGCGGAACACGCCGCAATGCCTTTGCATGGTCTTGCGCATCTGTTCGCGCAGCTCGTCCACGGTAATGCCGTCGCGCTTGGCATCCCAGCGGCTCAGGCGTGCCATCGACATATCCAGGGCGCCATCCGGCACGGGGCGGGGGAACGGATTTTCCTTCAGGTATTCGATGACGTGGTTACCGGCGGCGCGTCCGAACACGATCAAGTCGAGCAGTGAATTGCTGCCCAGGCGGTTGGCGCCGTGCACCGAAACGCAGGCGCATTCGCCGATGGCGTAAAGCCCGATCACGGCCTCTTCCGGGGCGGTGCTGGTCGGCATCACTACCTGGCCCTGCAGATTGGTGGGTATGCCGCCCATCATGTAGTGCACCGTAGGCACCACGGGGATCGGCGCCTCGATCGGGTCGATGTGGGCGAACTTGATGGAAAGGTCGCGGATGCCCGGCAGGCGATGCCGGATCACCTCCGGACCGAGATGGTCGAGCTTGAGATAGACATGATCTCCATCCTTGCCGCAGCCGCGCCCTTCGTGGATTTCCACTGCCATGGCGCGGGACACCACATCGCGGCTGGCAAGGTCCTTGGCGTTGGGCGCGTAGCGCTCCATGAAACGCTCGCCGTCCTTGTTGACCAGGTAGCCGCCCTCGCCTCGCGCCCCTTCCGTCACTAGCACGCCGGCCCCGGCAATACCCGTCGGGTGGAACTGCCAGAATTCCATGTCCTCGAGCGGAATGCCGGCGCGCAGCGCCATGCCGAGGCCGTCGCCGGTATTGATCAGGGCGTTGGTGGTGGCGCTGAAAATGCGCCCGGCGCCCCCTGTTGCCAACAGCGTGGCGCGCGCCTCGATAAAGATCGGCTCGCCGGATTCAATCTCGAGCGCCACCGCGCCCAGGGCATAGCCGTGACCATCCGTCACCAGATCGACCGCGAAATATTCCTCGAAAAAATGGGTCTTGGCAGCGATGTTGCGCTGGTACAGGGTATGCAGCATGGCGTGGCCGGTGCGATCGGCAGCGGCACAGGTGCGCATCACCGGCGCTCCGCCGTAATTCTGCGTCATGCCGCCGAACGGGCGCTGGTAGATCTTGCCATTGGGCAGGCGGTCGAACGGCATGCCGAAGTGCTCCAGCTCGATCACCGCCTCGTTGGCCTGCCGGCACATGAATTCGATGGCATCCTGGTCGCCCAGGTAATCCGAGCCTTTCACCGTGTCGTACATGTGCCAGTGCCAGTTGTCCTCGCTGACGTTGCCCAGGGACGCGGCAATGCCGCCCTGGGCGGAAACGGTATGGGAGCGGGTCGGGAACACTTTGGACACCACCGCCACCTTCAGATTGGCGTGGGACAGTTGCAGCGCGGCGCGCAGCCCCGCCCCGCCTCCGCCAACAATCAGTGCATCAAAAGTGCGTTTGGCGATCGGCATTATTGGAGTCCCCAGAGAATTTGCACCGACCATGCAGTACAGCCGACCAGGGCGAGTATGACCACCACCTCGGCCGTCAACCTGAGCACGGTGTGGTGAACATAATCCATCAGGATGTCCCTGACCCCGACCCAGGCGTGGAGGTACAGGCTGAGCAGGAACAGCAGGCTGGCAAGGCGCATCCACTGGTTGTGAAACAGCCCGCTCCATTCCGCGAACTGGAGCGGCTGATGGGTCAACAGGAAAGCCGCCAGGAAGAGCGTGTAAAGCGCCATAACGACGGCCGTGACGCGCTGCATCAGCCAGTCGCGCAGGCCGTAATGAGCGCCGCTGACGATGCGCTCTACCATAGCCACCCCCCTATCATCGCGGTCAGCGTCAGGCTGAAAGCAAGGACCAGCCAGCTGTTCCGGCGGGTCTTGCCCAGTTCCATGCCGAAGCCCATATCCATGGCGAGGAAGCGCAAGCCGGCAAAAAAATGATGGGAATAGCCCCACAACAGGACTATCAACACCAGCTTGACCAGCGGACTTTCCAATCCCTGCTTGACCTTCTCGAAGGTTTCCGCAGAGTCGAGTGTAAGCTGAAAGATGGCAAGGAACAGGGGAATTGCGACAAACAGCAGCGCTCCGCTGACCCGGTGCAGAAAGGAAACCACACCCGGCAAGGGCAGCTTGATCCTGAGCAGATGAAGATACCTGGGGCGGCGGTTTGCCATTCTATTCGGCCGCGTTAGCCACTGCCTGCGGAATGCGCTCGATCAAACGGGGATCGAACGGCTTGGGCAGGATGTAGTCCTTGCCGAAAGCCATTTCTTTGGCGTTGTAAGCCTTGAGCACTTCTTCCGGCACAGGCTCGCGCGCCAGTTCGGCCAGCGCTTTCACGGCGGCGATCAGCATTTTTTCGGTAATCTGTTTGGCGCGTGCATCCAGCGCACCGCGGAAAATGAACGGAAATCCCAGCACGTTGTTGACCTGGTTGGGGAAATCGGAGCGGCCGGTGGCCATAATCAGGTCGTCGCGCGCCGCGTGGGCTTCACTCGGCAGGATTTCAGGATCGGGATTGGCCATGGCAAACACGACCGGCCTGGGCGCCATGCTTTTTATCATCTCCCGGCTGACCAGGTTGGAACCGGAAACGCCGATGAACACGTCCGCGCCGCTCATGGCTTCCGTCAGAGTGCGCAGCGGGGTATCCCTGGCGAATTCCTGCTTGTAGACATTCAGGTCGCTGCGTCCGGTGTGGATCACGCCCTTGCTGTCCACCAGCAGCATGTTTTCCTTTTTCGCGCCCATTGAAATCAGCAGGCGCATTCCCGCCAGTCCGGCAGCGCCGGCGCCGAGACACACCAGCTTCACGTCCTCCAGCTTCTTGCCCTGGATTTCCAGCGCGTTGAGCAGGCCTGCGCAGATGATCACTGCGGTGCCGTGCTGGTCATCGTGAAAAACCGGGATGTCCAGACGCGCCTTGAGCGCCTTCTCGATCACGAAGCAGTGCGGTGCGGCGATATCCTCCAGGTTGATGCCGCCGAAGGTCGGCGAAATGTTAACCACGGTTTCGATGAAGGACTCGATGCTGGGCGCGTTGACCTCGATATCGAACACGTCGATATTGGCAAAGCGCTTGAACAGGATGCCCTTCCCCTCCATCACCGGCTTGCTCGCCAGCGGCCCCAGATTGCCCAGGCCAAGAATGGCGGTGCCGTCGGTGATTACCGCGACCAGGTTGCCCTTGTTGGTGTAGCGGTAGGCGTTTTCCGGATTTTTGGCAATTTCGCGCACCGGTTCGGCCACACCGGGGGTGTATGCCAGGGAGAGATCCTGCGCCGTGGCGCAGGGTTTGGAGGATTCGACCGAAATTTTTCCCGGTCGGGGAAACTCGTGATAATCGAGAGCCTGTTGATTCAAGGTGGTCATAAACAGTTCCTGTAAGAAAAATAGGTCAGCCCAGATCGTTCAGATAGCAGTGATGTTGTGTGTTGCAGCGGCTGACGCGCCATTCCACCGGCTGATCGCCGTAAGTATAGGCCACCCGGTCGATATCCAGCAGCGGCGCATTCGGCGCAATGCCGAGCAGGTTCGCGGCATCTTCATCCGCCGTGACGGCCCGGATACGCTCCTCGGCGCGGATGATCCGGGTACCGTAGCGGGATTCGTAAAGGCTGTAGAGCGTACCCTCAAACTCGGTGATCAAAGCATCGCTGAGTCCCTTGAACAGGGTCGCGGACAGGCAGATATCATCCAGAATCACCGGCTCTCCCGAAAACCGTAGCAGGCGTCGCACCATCATGACCGGCGCCCCGCGCTTCAGCCCGAGCCGTTCAGCGGCAGTGCTGTCGGCCTTACCGCGCTCGCAATGCAGCACCTCGCTGACCGGGAATTC
>JAIOJM010000033.1 GCA_019911785.1 Sulfuricella sp.
CGCCGTCTGGGATCCGCGCACCAACATGCTCTTTGTCCAGGATACCCCGGCCAAGCTGGAGGAAGTACGCAAACTGATCAACCAGATCGACATACCGGTCAGGCAGGTGATGATCGACGCGCGCATTGTCGAAGCAACCGACCTTTTCAGCAAGTCGCTGGGGGCTCGGCTCGGCTTTCAAGATCACGGCAGCATCACGGGGACCAACCAAAGAGCTATGGTTGGGGCAAACCTCGAAGTCCCTGGATATTTCACCGGGCAGGCTGCAACCGTACCGACATACAGCCCTCAAGGCATGAACGTCAACCTGCCCGCAAAAAGCTCCGCTGGCGTAGCTGGGGCCTTGTCGCTGATCCTGTTTCAATCGAATGCGACCCGCTTTCTGAATCTTGAGCTGTCGGCACTGCAAGCGGATGGCAAGGGGAAAATCATTTCCAACCCGCGCGTGCTCACCTCCGACCAGACCGAGGCCGTCATCGAGGATGGCACCGACATCCCCTACCTGCAAGCCTCCAGCAGCGGCGCCACCAGCGTCTCCTTCAAGAAGGCCGTGCTGAGCCTGAAAGTGAAACCGCAAATCACGCCTGACGACAATATCATCATGGACCTGAAGGTCAACAAGGACAGCCGGGGCGAGAACACCGTCGCAGGCCCGGCGATCAATACCAAGCAGATTACCACTCAGGTGCTGGTGGAGAATGGCGGGACCGTGGTAATCGGCGGCATCTTCACTCAGGACGAGGACACCACGGTGACCAAGGTGCCACTGCTCGGCGATATTCCGGTTCTCGGTATTCTGTTCAGAAACACCGCCAAACGCGATGAAAAAAGAGAACTGCTGGTTTTTGTCACCCCCAGGATTCTCAAGGAAAGCCTCAACCTGAAATAGCGCCTCGAATGGGTTTGTTGGTGCGTTAGCCGGGCCAGGCTCCGTTTTTTCCGCTAAAATGCCTGTCACGATGACCACCCTTAAAGGGAACGAGTGACAGGCAATATTTTTTTAGTCGGGCTGATGGGCGCAGGCAAAACCACGGTGGGCAAGCTGATCGCCAGGCACCTCAACAGGCCCTTTGTCGACTCCGACCATGAAATCGAAAAGCGCACCGGGGTCAATATTCCCCTGATTTTCGAACTGGAAGGGGAAGCCGGTTTCCGAACCCGTGAAGCGGCGGTTATCGAGGAGCTGGCCAGAAAAAGAAACATCGTGCTGGCGACCGGGGGTGGCGCGATATTGAGCCCACAAAACCGCGACAACCTCCGCCGCAACGGCACGGTGATCTACCTGCGCGCAAAGGTGGAAGACCTGTGGCAACGCACCCGTCACGACAAGAATCGCCCCCTGCTGCAGACTGCCGACCCTCAGGCAAAACTGAAAGCGCTTTTTGCGCAGCGCGACCCCTTGTACTGTGAAATCGCGGACATCATTGTGGACTCGGGAGCACAAAGCGTCCATGCCCTGGTTCACCAGATCGAAGAACAGCTGAAACAGCTGAATGCTGGCGCCTCAAAAACCGACTGAAATATAACCCTATAAAAAAGCTGTTGAACCGCAAAGGACGCAAGGGACGCGAAGGAATTCAAAGACTTGAACAACTTAATCTGCTTACCCGATGGGTGATGCAGAATAATTCATTAACTCATTGTTTTACCTTGCGAACCTTAGCGTCCTTTGCGGTGAAATACCGTTTTTAGGATAACCACAAACCATGCAAACCCTGACCGTAGATTTGAACGAACGCGCCTACCCGATACACATCGGCTCCGGCCTGCTGACGCGCCCCGAACTGATTCTGCCTCACCTTGCCCGCAAGCAGGTTGCCATCGTCACCAACACTACGGTAGCGCCGCTGTATCTGGATGCGCTGAGCAAACCGCTGGCAGCGGAAGGGGTGGATATCGTATCCATCATCCTGCCCGACGGGGAGGAATACAAGAACTCGGATACGCTGAACCTGATCTACGACGCCCTCCTGAGACGCCATTGCGAGCGCAAGACCACCCTGATCGCTCTGGGCGGGGGCGTCATCGGCGATCTCACCGGCTTTGCCGCCGCCACCTACCTGCGTGGCGTACCTTTCATCCAGATTCCGACCACCTTGCTGGCGCAGGTGGATTCCTCGGTGGGCGGGAAAACCGGCATCAACCACCCGCTGGGGAAAAACATGATCGGCGCCTTCTACCAGCCCAAGCTGGTGCTGGCCGACACTTCAACTCTCGACACCCTGGATGACCGCCAGCTCTCCGCCGGCCTGGCCGAAGTGATCAAATACGGCCTGATCCGCGACCTGCCTTTCTTCGAGTGGCTGGAGCAAAACATGGGCAAGCTGCTTGCGCGCGACCCGGAAGCACTGGCCTATGCCATCAAACGTTCCTGCGAGAACAAGGCGGAAGTGGTCATCGCCGATGAACACGAAGGCGGCGTCCGCGCCCTGCTCAATCTGGGACACACTTTCGGCCACGCCATCGAAGCCGGGATGGGTTACGGCAACTGGCTCCACGGCGAGGCCGTTGCCGCCGGCACCATGCTGGCGGCAACCCTGTCACAGCGGCTCAGATGGATCGGCGATACGGAGGTGAACCGCATCCGCGCGCTGTTCGAACGAGCCGGGCTGCCGGTCAGCGCGCCCGATCTCGGGGTGGAGGCCTATCTGGAGCACATGGCGGTAGACAAGAAAGTGGAAAACGGCAGAATGCGCTTCGTGCTGCTGAAAGCAATCGGCACCGCGGTGATCACCGCCGACGTCACGGAACAGGCGCTGCGGGAAACCCTGCAAGCAACCGCCCACCATGCCTGACCTCGCCCTCTACGCGGCTCTGTCGGCAACCTCGCGCGGCCGTCGCTTCGGGGAAGACACCCCGGCCGGGCGCAGCGAATTTCAGCGCGACCGCGACCGCATCATTCACTCCACCGCCTTTCGCCGCCTCGAATACAAGACCCAGGTGTTCGTCAATCACGAAGGCGACCTGTTCCGCACCCGGCTGACACACAGCCTGGAAGTGGCGCAAATCGGACGCACCATCGCCCGCAACCTGCGGCTCGACGAGGATCTGGTGGAAGCCATCGCGCTGGCCCACGATCTCGGCCATACCCCTTTCGGCCACGCCGGCCAGGATGAACTCAACGGCTGCATGAAGGACTACGGCGGCTTCGAGCACAACCTCCAGTCCCTGCGCGTGGTGGACATGCTGGAGGAGCGCTACGCCGAATTCGACGGCCTTAATCTGACCTTCGAAACCCGCGAGGGCATCCTCAAGCACTGCTCCCCGCAAAACGCCGCCACGCTCAGCGAAGTGGGCGCACGCTTCCTGCACGACAAGCGCCCATCACTGGAAGCCCAGGTGGCCAATCTCGCCGACGAAATTGCCTACAACAATCACGACGTCGATGACGGCCTGCGTTCGGGTCTGATCACCTTGGAGCAACTGGCGGAGGTCAGCCTTTTCGCCCGCCACCTCAAAACAGTGCGCGACCTTTATCCCGACCTGGCCGACCGGCGCCTGATCCATGAAACCGTGCGCCGCATGATCAATACCCTGACGCTGGACCTGATCAGCCAAAGCACGCAGAACATCACTGCCGCCGCCCCCGGATCCATTGATGACGTGCGTGAAGCACCGCCCCTGATCGCCTTCAGCCCATCAATACGGGAGGAGCAACAGGAACTGAAGCGCTTCCTGCGCGCCCAGCTTTACCGACATTTCCAGGTCATGCGCATGAGCAGCAAGGCACGGCGCATCATCCGCGAACTGTTCCAGGCTTTTCTCGACGACGCCCGCCTCCTGCCGCCGCAATACCAGGAAAAAGCCCAACAGGACAAGCCTCGCGCCATTGCCGACTATATTGCCGGCATGACCGACCGTTACGCCATTCGGGAGTACCGGCGCCTGTTCACCATCGAAGAAGATTAGGCCGGCATCCCCGGCCCATCTCTAATGCCAACATACGCCCATGGTTGCCATCCGGCTTGAGACGGGGTAACATTTCCGCCCTTTCGCGCTGATTTTGCATAGGCATCGCGGCGTTATGGAATCAACACTTTAAAAATTAGCTGACCATGAATTTGATGAGGAACAACGTGAGCCATCCTTCGTTGCCGGTACAACAGGGCTTGTATGATCCGCGCCAGGAGCGCGACGCGTGCGGCGTAGGATTTGTCGCGCACATCAAGGGCAAACAGAGCCACGACATGGTACGCCAGGGCTTGCAGATTCTGGAAAATCTCACCCATCGCGGCGCGGTGGGCGCCGACCCACTGGCGGGCGATGGCGCAGGCATACTGATCCAGGTTCCTGACGCATTTTTGCGATTCTCCTGTTCCGCTCAGGGCTTGACCTTGCCGGAGGCCGGAGAATACGGGGTCGGCATGATCTTTCTGCCGCGCGATGCGGCAGCGCGCGCCGCCTGCGAACACGCGATCGCCGAAAAAATCGCTGCGGAAGGCCAGACCCTGCTGGGCTGGCGCGATGTGCCGGTGGACAACGCCAGCCTGGGCGAAAGCGTCAAGGCGGTGGAACCGGTGGTACGCCAGGTATTCATCGGCCGCGGGGCGCAGTGCCCGGATGCCGACAGCTTCGAACGCAAACTGTTTGTGATCCGCAAGACCGCTGAACATGCCGTGCGCAGCCTGCCGAACGAACAGGGGGGAGGCTTCTATATCCCATCCCTGTCCGCGCGCACCATCGTTTATAAAGGGATGCTGCTGGCCGATCAGGTCGGCAAATATTACCTCGACCTGCAAAACGAGAGCGTAATCAGCGCCCTGGCGCTGGTCCATCAGCGCTTCTCCACCAACACTTTCCCCACCTGGGATCTGGCTCACCCTTTCCGCATGATTGCCCACAACGGCGAGATCAATACCATGCGGGGCAACGTGAACTGGATGGCGGCACGCCATGCGGCGATGTCCTCGAAGCTGCTGGGCGCCGACCTTGAAAAACTGTGGCCCCTGATCGTGGACGGCCAGTCCGACTCGGCCTGCTTCGACAATGCCCTCGAGCTGCTGGTGGCGGGCGGCTACTCGCTTCCTCACGCGATGATGCTGCTGATACCCGAAGCTTGGGCGGGCAACCCCCTGATGGACGAAGAACGCCGCGCATTTTACGAATACCATGCCGCCCTGATGGAACCCTGGGACGGCCCCGCCGCCGTGGCCTTCACCGACGGCCGCCAGATCGGCGCGACGCTGGATCGCAACGGCCTGCGTCCGGCGCGCTACCTGATTACCGACGATGATGTGGTGCTGATGGCATCCGAAATGGGCGTGCTCGACATTCCGCAACACAAGATCGTGAAAAAATGGCGCCTGCAGCCGGGCAAGATGTTCCTGATCGATCTGCAGGCAGGCCGCATTGTGGACGACGCCGAACTGAAACAGCAGCTCGCCACCGCCAAGCCTTACCGCGAGTGGATCGAGAAATCGCGCTATTTCCTTAGCGATCTGCCCGCCGTGGACGGCAAGCCCGCGCTCCAGGAAACCCTGCTCGACACCCAGCAAGCCTTCGGCTATACGCAGGAAGACCTCAAGTTTATCCTCGCCCCCATGGCTGCGGCAGGCGAGGAAGCAACCGGCTCCATGGGCAACGATTCCGCGTTGCCGGTGCTCTCCGACAAGAACAGATCGCTGTACGATTATTTTCAGCAACTGTTTGCCCAGGTGACCAACCCGCCGATCGATCCGATCCGTGAAGAGATCGTGATGTCGCTGACCTCGTTCATCGGGCCGAAGCCCAATCTGCTCGGCATCGACGAGACCGATCCGCCGCTGCGCCTGGAAGTCCACCAACCGGTGCTGTCCAATGAGGATCTGGCGAAGCTGCGCGACATCGACCAGCTGACGCAGGGGCGCTATAAAGCCCGGATACTGGATATCACCTATCCAGTCACGCAGGGCGCGGCGGGCTGCGAGGCGGCGATTGCGGCCTTGTGCGTGGCAGCCGACGCGGCCGTGGCGGGGGGTTATAACGTGCTGATCCTGTCCGACCGGGCCATCTCGCGTGACCGTGCCGCCATCCCGGCGCTACTGGCTTGTGCGGGAGTGCACCATCACCTGGTGCGCGAAGGCCTGCGCACCAGCGCCGGTCTGGTGGTAGACACCGGCTCCGCCCGGGAAACCCATCACTTCGCCCTGCTCGCCGGCTATGGCGCCGAGGCGGTGTGTCCCTGGCTGGCCTTCGAAACCGTTGCCGCGCTGGCCGGCAAGGAAGCCAACAAGCGCTACATCAAGGCGGTGAACAAGGGGCTGTTGAAAGTCATGTCCAAGATGGGCATCTCCACTTACCAGTCCTATTGCGGCGCCCAGATTTTCGAGGCGGTCGGCCTTAATGCCGGCTTCGTCGCGCAGTATTTCACCGGCACCGCAACCCAGATCGAAGGCATCGGCCTGCACGAAATCGCCGAAGAAACCGTGCGCACCCATCAGTCGGCATTCGGCAACGACCCGGTGCTGTCCAACGCACTGGAAGCGGGTGGCGAATACGCTTACCGGGTGCGCGGCGAAGCCCACATGTGGACGCCGGAAACCATTGCCAAGCTGCAACACGCCACGCGCTCCAACAATTTTCAGACTTACAAGGAATATGCCAAGCTGATCAACGACCAGAGCGAGCATCTGAAGACCTTGCGCGGGCTGTTCGAGATCAGGTCGGCGGGCGCGCCCGTGCCGCTGGATGAAGTTGAACCGGCAAAGGAGATCGTCAAGCGTTTCGTCACCGGCGCGATGTCGCTCGGCTCCATTTCCACCGAGGCGCATACCACGCTGGCCATCGCGATGAACCGCATCGGCGGCAAATCCAATACCGGCGAAGGCGGCGAAGACGCCGCTCGCTTCGGGGCAGTGAAGGGTGGCGAGAAGCTCTCCGAGATTATCGGCAAGGGCCGCATCGAGCGCGACCTGGTGATGCAGGAAGGCGATTCGCTGCGCTCCCGGATCAAGCAGGTGGCCTCCGGCCGCTTTGGCGTGACGGCGGAATACCTGTCCAGCGCCGACCAGATCCAGATCAAGATGGCGCAAGGGGCCAAGCCCGGCGAGGGCGGCCAGCTGCCTGGCCACAAGGTCTCCGAATACATCGCCCAGTTGCGCTTCTCGGTACCCGGCGTGGGCCTGATTTCCCCGCCGCCGCACCACGACATTTACTCGATCGAGGATCTCGCGCAGCTGATCCATGACCTGAAAAATGCCAATCCCGCCGCATCCATCTCGGTCAAGCTGGTCTCCGAAGTGGGCGTGGGCACGGTGGCTGCCGGCGTATCCAAGGCCAAGGCGGACCACATCGTGGTGTCCGGCTACGATGGCGGCACCGGCGCATCGCCGCTGTCTTCCATCAAGCACGCCGGTACGTCGTGGGAACTCGGCCTGGCGGAAACCCAGCAGACCCTGGTGCTGAACCAGTTGCGCGGGCGCGTTGCCCTGCAGGTGGACGGCCAACTCAAGACCGGCCGCGACGTGCTGATCGGTGCCCTGCTGGGCGCGGACGAATTCGGCTTCGCCACCGCGCCGCTGGTGGTGGAAGGCTGCATCATGATGCGCAAGTGCCACCTGAATACCTGCCCGGTGGGCGTGGCGACCCAGGACCCCGCCCTGCGCAGGAAATTCACCGGCCAGCCTGAGCACGTGGTGAACTACTTCTTCTTCGTCGCCGAGGAAGTGCGCGAGATCATGGCGCAGATGGGCATCCGCAAGTTCGATGACCTGATCGGGCGCAGCGACCTGCTCGACATGAAGCAGGGCATCGCTCACTGGAAGGCCAGGGGGCTGGACTTCTCCAGGGTATTCCATCAGCCCGCCATGCCGCCCAGCGTGGCGCGCCTCCACACCGAGACCCAGGATCACGGCCTGGACAAGGCGCTGGACCATCAGCTCATTGCACAGGCCAGGACCGCCCTGGAGACCCGGCAACCGGTGGTGATAAACAGCACCATCGGCAACGTCAACCGCACCGCCGGCACCATGCTGTCGCACGAAGTGGCGAAACGCTACGGTCATGCCGGGCTGCCGGACGACACCATCACGGTGAAGCTGACAGGCACGGCAGGACAAAGCTTCGGCGCCTTCCTCGCCCATGGCGTCACCTTCGAGCTGTCCGGCGAAGGCAACGACTATGTCGGCAAGGGCTTGTGCGGCGGGCGCATCGTGGTGATGCCGCCCAGGGAATGCAAGATCGTGGCGGAAGAAAACATCATCGTCGGCAACACCGTGCTGTACGGGGCGACCAGCGGCGAATGCTACTTCCGCGGCGTGGCAGGCGAGCGGTTCGCCGTGCGCAATTCGGGGGCCGTCGCGGTGGTGGAAGGTCTGGGCGACCACGGCTGCGAATACATGACCGGCGGCATGGTGATCGTGCTGGGTCAGACCGGACGCAATTTTGCAGCGGGCATGTCGGGCGGCGTGGCTTACGTGCTCGATGAGGACGGCAGCTTCGAGCGCCGCTGCAATTTGTCCATGGTACAGCTGGAGCCGATCCCCGAGGAAGCGGTCGCCAGCGAAACCGGTGACGTGGAAACGCATGGCCGGGTGCACTTCAATCACCTGGGCAAAGCCGACGAAGCGGCGCTGCGCGGAAAGATCGAAAAGCACCTGCGCTACACCGGCAGCGCGCGCGCAAAGGAAATTCTGGATAACTGGGCGCGCTATCTGCCGAAGTTCGTCAAGGTCATGCCAACCGAATATCGCCGCGCCTTGCAGGAAATCGCAACGCAGCGGACCAGGCTAAAGGAGGTGGCATAAATGGGCAAGCCTACCGGATTCATGGAATTTCGCCGCCTGAACGAGGCGAGCCTTCCGGTCGCGGAGCGCCTGAGAAACTACCGCGAATTCGTGCAGCACCTGACCGACGAACAAGCCGCCATACAGGGTGCGCGCTGCATGGACTGCGGCATCCCTTTCTGCACCAGCGGCTGCCCCGTCAACAATATCATTCCGGACTGGAATGACCTGGTGTACCGGGGCGACTGGAAAAGGGCGCTGGACGTGCTGCATTCCACCAACAATTTTCCCGAATTCACTGGCCGCGTTTGTCCCGCGCCCTGCGAGGCCGCGTGCACGCTGAACATCAACGATGATGCGGTGGGCATCAAGTCCATCGAGCACGCGATTATCGACAAGGGATGGGAGCAGGGCTGGGTCGTGCCGCTGCCGGCAAGGAAGAAGACCGGCAAGAAGGCCGCGATAGTCGGCTCCGGCCCCGCCGGTCTGGCCTGCGCGCAGCAGCTGGCACGTGCCGGACATGACGTGGTGGTGTTCGAAAAGAATGACCGCATCGGCGGACTGTTGCGCTATGGCATCCCCGATTTCAAATTCGAGAAATCGCACATCGACCGCCGCATCGAACAGATGCGCGCAGAGGGCGTGGAATTCCGCGTCAATCAACAGGTCGGCGAGGACGTGCCCGCCCAAAAGCTTAAGGACGAGTTCGACGCCGTGGTTTTGACCGGCGGCGCCGAACAAGCCCGCGATTTGCCGGTGCCGGGACGGGAGCTGTCGGGCGTGCATTTCGCCATGGAGTTCCTGCCGCAGCAGAACAAGGCGGTTGCCGGCGATGTGCTGCCTCAACAGATATTGGCCTCCGGCAAACATGTTATGGTGATCGGCGGCGGGGATACCGGCTCCGACTGCGTGGGCACCTCAATCCGCCAGGGAGCGGCCTCGGTAACCCAGATCGAAGTGATGCCGCGCCCTGCAGAACAGGAAGACAAGGCGCTGACCTGGCCCAACTGGCCACTCAAGCTGCGCACTTCCAGCTCGCAGGAAGAAGGCTGCACGCGCGACTGGTCAGTCACGACCAAGGCATTCCTCGGCGCCAATGGCAAGGTCGAAAAACTGAGTTGCGTGCGCGTGGAATGGAGTGCCGGCAAGATGCTCGAAATACCCGGCAGCGAATTCGAGATCCACGCCGATCTGGTACTGCTGGCGATGGGCTTTGTCAGCCCGGTGCAAAAGGTCCTGGATGCCTTCGGCGTGGAAAAGGACGGCCGCGGCAACGCCAGGGCCGCGACGGACGGGGTTGGCTGCTACAAAACCTCGGTGGACAAGGTGTTCGCTGCCGGCGACATGCGCCGCGGCCAATCGCTGATAGTGTGGGCGATACGCGAAGGCCGCCAGGCTGCACGTGCCGTCGATGAAACCCTGATGGGCTTTTCCGATTTACCCCGGTAATTTTACCCCCCTCGCCCGCTTGCGGGCGAGGGGTTGGGGAAGAGGGTTATAAAATGCGCAGCAAACTAAAAAACGACACCTTCCTGCGCGCCCTGATGCGCCAGCCGACCGAATACACTCCGGTATGGATGATGCGCCAGGCCGGCCGCTACCTGCCTGAATACAACCAGACACGGGCGCGCGCAGGCGATTTCATGTCGCTGTGCAAAAACGCCGACCTCGCCACCGAAGTCACCATGCAGCCGCTGGCGCGTTTCCCGCTCGACGCCGCCATCCTGTTCTCCGACATTCTCACCATTCCCGATGCGATGGGCCTGGGGCTGTACTTCAGCACCGGCGAAGGACCGAAATTCGAGCGCCCGCTGCGCGACGAATGGGAAATCCGCGACCTGGCCGTGCCCGACCCGAACGTGCACCTACGCTACGTGATGGACGCCGTCAGCCAGATCCGCAAGACGCTCAATAACGAAGTGCCGCTGATCGGCTTTGCCGGCAGCCCGTTCACGCTGGCCTGCTACATGGTCGAAGGCGGCAGCAGCTCGGATTTTTCCCTGGTCAAGACCATGCTTTACCAGCGCCCGGAACTGCTGCATCACATCCTCGACACCAACGCCCGCGCCGTGACCAGCTATCTGAATGCGCAGATCGAGGCCGGCGCGCAGGCGGTGATGATTTTTGACTCCTGGGGCGGGGCGCTGTCCCACGCGGCCTACCACGAGTTCTCCCTGCCCTACATGGAGCAGATCATCAGCGGGCTGATCCGCGAGCATAACGGCGCCACCATCCCCAACATCGTCTTCACCAAGGGCGGCGGACTGTGGCTGGAAAGCATTGCCGCCATCGGCTGCAACGCCGTCGGGCTGGACTGGACCATCGACATCGGCCAGGCGCGTGCCCGCGTCGGCGACAAGGTGGCACTGCAGGGCAACCTCGACCCGGCGGTATTGTTCAGCAACCCCGACGCCATCCGCACCGAAGTGGGCAAAGTCCTGGCGAGCTACGGCAAGGGCAGCGGCCACGTGTTCAACCTGGGGCATGGCATTTCGCAGTTCACCAATCCGGAAAACGCAGCCGCCATGGTCGAAGCGGTGCACGAACTGAGCAAGCCGTACCATTCTTGACCTGAATGGGTTGAGTGTCGGCTGAAGCCAAAACACGCTAGAATTAAACTGGTATTGTCCCACGCCATGAATTGGCAGGATTTCGCAGTCGTTGTGGGTCAGGCTGAAGCCGTACCCACAGGGGCATATTGGACGTGGGACAATCCGGACAAACCCTGGCCAATATTTCAGCAACTCCCGGGAGGCAGATATGGATTATCGGCAACGAATCACCATCGAATCCGGCAAACGGGGCGGCAAGCCTTGCATTCGGGGCTTGCGAATCACGGTTTACGACGTGCTGGAAATGTTGGCTCAAGGCATGAGCCAGACCGAAATTCTGGCTGATTTTCCGGAGCTGGAGCCGGAAGACATCGCCTCCTGCCTGAGCTTCGCCGCCAACCGTGAGCACAACCTGTTCACGCTCACCACCCCATGAAATTGCTGCTGGACGAGAATCTCTCGCGGCGCCTCGTCCCATTTCTGCAAGCCAACTATCCCGGCAGCAGCCAAGTCGCTTTGCTCGGGCTGGAAAAAGCAACAGACAGAGAAATCTGGGAATACGCCAGAAGCAACGATTTTATCATTGTGACCAAGGATTCTGATTTCCACGAACTCAGCACCCTCTATGGCGCTCCACCGAAAATCATCTGGCTGAAAACTGGCAATCAGTCAAAAGCATTCTCGCTAAACGTGCTGATCTCCTTCAAGGATGAGATCGAAAAGGCATTTGTCGAGGAAAGCAAAGCCTGTATCGAAATTTACCTTTAAACCGTCGTGCCCCCTATTCCGTGTGAGCAATTCAGGAAACAAACCCGCCCTATTTTCCGACTCGTTGCAAAGCAATAACGGGCTATCTCCGCCCGGCGTCACGCAACCCAAAAGGGCACAAGTGAAAATCGTACAAATTGCCCTGGATGTCCCGCTCGACACCCTATTCGACTACTCCGCAGCGGATCAGGGCGACATCGCGATCGGCGACCGGGTTCTGGTTTCATTCGGCCGGCGTCAGATGGTCGGCGTGGTCGCCGAAATTGCCGACCATTCCGACCTGTCGCCGGGGCGCATCAAGCCGGTGCTTCAGGTCTTCCGCGACACACCCCCCCTTTCCGACGAAATATTCCGGCTCCTGCGCTTCTGCGCCGATTACTATCACCACCCCTTGGGCGAAGTCGTTCTCAACGCCCTGCCCGTCCCCCTGCGCCAGACCAGGCCGGTTGCGCGCGCCAAGCCGGCCGGCTACCGCCTGACCGATGCGGGGTTCGCGCTTGAAACCGATGCCCTGCCCGCCCGCGCGATCGTCAAGCGCAAGCTGCTGCAAAGCCTGAAGCTGGCCGGCACACTTCTGCGCAGCGACATTGCCGCTCTTTCCCCAAGCGCCCCACAGGCGATCAGGGAGTTCGTGGCACACGGATGGGCGGAGGAAAGCGATGAAATTCCCGAGCCCGCACCGATCAGGACAGGCGAGTTGCCGCCGCTGACGCCGCCACAGGAACAGGCGGTCGCCGCCATCCTTGCCGGCCAGGACCGGTTCCAGGTCTGGCTGCTTTACGGCATCACCGGCAGCGGAAAAACGGAAGTCTATTTGCGGGTCATCGCGGAGATTTTGCAGCGCGGCGGGCAGGCCTTGGTGCTGGTGCCGGAAATCAACCTCACGCCGCAGCTGGAGTCGCGTTTCCGCGCCCGCTTCCCGGACACCTGCCAGGTCAGCCTGCACAGCCGCCTCTCCGCCGGGGAGCGGCTGCGCCATTGGTTGCTGGCGCAGTCCGGCCGCGCCCAAATCGTGCTCGGCACCCGCCTGGCCCTGTTCACGCCGATGCCGAAACTGAAACTGATCGTGGTGGACGAAGAACACGACGGCTCGTTCAAGCAGCAGGACGGGCTGCGCTATTCCGCGCGCGACATGGCCGTCGCACGCGGCAAGCAGGCCGGCACGCCGGTGATTCTCGGCTCGGCCACGCCGGCGCTGGAAACCTGGTACAACGCCAGCGTCGGCCGCTACCAAATGCTGGAACTGCCGGCACGGGCCGTCGCGGAGGCCGCGCTGCCGGCCATCCACTGCATCGACATCAGCCGCGCCAAGCTGGCCGACGGCCTGTCCGATTCCCTGATCGAAGCGCTGCGCCTGCGCCTGGAGCGCGGCGAGCAAAGCCTGGTCTTCATCAACCGCCGCGGCTATGCCCCGGTGATGCGCTGCGGCCAGTGCGGATGGGTATCCACCTGCCACCGCTGTTCCAGCCGGCTGGTCGTTCACCTGCGCGAGAAGCGCCTGCGCTGCCATCATTGCGGCCACGAATCGCGCATCCCCTCCACCTGCCCGGATTGCGGCAATGCCGACCTGGCACCACTCGGCCAAGGCACGCAACGGCTGGAAGATACCTTGGGCAGCCTGTTTCCCGCCGCCCGCATCCTGCGCGTCGACCGCGACAGCACCCGGCGCAAGCAAGCCTTGCCCGAAATGCTGGAGCGCATCCACGCCGCCGAGGTAGACATCGTGATCGGCACCCAGCTGCTGGCGAAAGGCCACGACTTCAAGAAACTCACCCTGGTCGGCGTAGTAAATGCGGACGGCGCGCTGTACAGCGCCGATTTCCGTGCCTCGGAACGCCTTTTCGCGCAACTGATGCAGGTCGCGGGGCGCGCCGGGCGCGACACCCTCCCCGGCGAGGTGCTGATCCAGACCCAGTTTCCCGCCCATCCCCTGTTCCAGTCACTGATCCGGCACGACTACCCGGGATTTGCGGCAACCCTGCTGACCGAGCGCAAGCAGGCGGAATTTCCGCCCTATTGCCACCAGGCGCTGCTGCGTGCCGAAGCGCCGCAAATGGAAACCGCCCTGACGTTCCTGCGCAAGGCACAGGCGGTAGCTCCGCGCGATTTCGACGTCAGCCTGTTCGATCCTGTGCCTGCCCAGATGGCTAGACTGGCCGGCATGGAGCGCGCGCACCTGCTGGTCCAGGCCGCATCCCGGGGCGCTTTGCAGGCTTTTCTCGGCGCCTGGAACAAGGCCCTGTTCGGCTTGGGCGGAAGCGTGCGCTGGGCGCTGGACGTCGATCCGCTCGAATTCTGACCCGGTGAAAATTGTGACTCCCCTGTAGGAGCGACCTCCAGGTCGCGAATTCGGTGGCTCTCGACCTGGAGGTCGCTCCTACAAGGAAATCCATTGTTTAGGCCTGGGACAATCAGGGTTAAATCGACCCTTTGATTTATTGGCGCGCATATAGTAGGATTAAATCCTATTGATTTAATGGAGGCCCATCATGCGGACAACTCAGCAATTCAGCATCACCCTGCCAAACGAGATGGCGGACATTGTGAAAACCAAGGTCGCTGCCGGCGAATACGCCACCGAAAGTGAAGTGATCCGGGACGGGCTGCGCGCCCTGATGGCCCGTGACCGCGCCATGGAAAACTGGCTTCGGGAAGAAGTGGGGCCGGCCTATGACGCGCTGAAGGCTGACCCGGCGCGGGCTGTCACCGTTGACAAGGTGCGGGCTACGCTCGCGGCCGAACACAAGAAGGCCACCGCAAAAGCATGATGCAGTACCCCGTCGTTTTCACACCCGAAGCGCAGGATCAACTGGCGGAGCTCTATCGCTACATCGCGGCGGCCACGTCACCACAGATAGCGGAGCGCTATACCAGTGCAATCGTCACCTATTGCGAAGGGTTGCAGACCTTCCCGCATAGAGGCACCCGCCGCGATGATATACGCCCCGGCCTGCGCATCACGAGCTACAAAAAGCGCGTCGTGATTGCTTTCGACGTGGATGCCGAGCGGGTATCCATCATCGGCGTGTTCTACGGCGGCCAAGACTTTGAGACTGATTTACAATCCGACCTGGACGAATAGGCAAACATCACGTAGCAAACGCACCCGTCAGGGCTGCGGCCGTTCGACGAAGGAAAATGGGGCCGGAAGTGGAGAGAATCGGCCCACTATGCACACCACCCGCTTCCCCCTCTGCACCGCCTCGGTTTTCCGGGTGAATCGGGGGCTGTCGGCTGCGTTTGTCTGAGGCTAAAGGCCGAGTTTTACGCAGCCGCCCGATTTGCCCTGAAAATCGAGGGTAGCCCGTAGGGCCGGTGCGGGTGGCCCCGGCACCTGAATATCTGCGCGTAGCGCACACAAAACCCAGCACTGCTTGTAACAACCCGAAGAAAGACCTATAGTGGCCCAGTTGTCATAAAAATTGGTGGCGTTTCAGCGTGGGCCAGAAAAAGCTAGATAGACCGGCACGATCAATCGAGACTGACCCCATTGATCTGAAACTCGCGGCAGCGGGGAAGCACGAGGTTGAAATCGATTCCGCATCTACGCCCATGACAATTCGTGAGAAGACGTAAAGCGAATGGCCTGTTTGGGATAAAAAGCTCACCGCGACAGTTGTCGTCGTGTCATAACACTTGGGAGTAAGTATGCGTTGGATTCTAATCGGTACGATTGCAGCATCATCAATAGTGGCACCTTGCCATGCAAATGGCTTTTCGCTGAATGATTGCATCCTCAATGGCGTGAAAGGCGTTTCAAGCGATGTCGCTGCCCGCCTTGTACGAAAGGCTTGCGAGGACAAGCAAGAGGAACATCGTCAACAAAGGGGCAATGCCTTAAAGCAAGAGTACGGTGAGCTGATCGATACTGCTTCCGTCGTGAAGGCGAAATTTTTTAATACAGAATCCGCTGGTTTCGCATCAATCGAAATCACAAACTCCGCGAGATCACCGGAAAGGACGCTTACGTACGTAAAGCTTTCGGTTATGCCGGCCGCTGGGGACAATCAGCCGTGTGATCCGCTACGGGAGGCTAGGTACTCGTACAAGCTCACGCTTAAGCCAGGAACTTCCATAAACCTTGTCTTTCCCTCTGACGCAAAGGCTATTTGCACATCTATTGAGGCCGCCCGTGGAAGACCTACCGCTTGGAAAGACTTCTCGTTGTCAGGATCGGTGAAGCCTTTAGACAAAGACCCTTTTGCTGACCCGGCTCTGGCTAGTCCTGTCTATTATGCGCCTGCGGAGGCACCAAAGGTTGAGGCTCCTGCCCCTGCGCCCGCCGCCTCATTTGATTACAGGCCTCCCAAAAAGAGGTAGAGTTTTAGTCCAGCGCCTCATAGCCGCCGGCAGGTGCCGGAAGAAACTTGAACACCCAAGCTACAGCAAGAAGTGAAACGCATTAGGCCATATGCTTCAGCTAAAAGGGCCAGGCTCGATTTGTACTGCCACATCCTGTCCCCATGTGTGCGCACGTTGATTGCACCGATGAAAACATCCTGTGCAGCACGCTTCGCTTATTGGCACATTATGTCTTACATGAAAGGTTAACACGGTCTAAAACCCCAACCCTCAGCTTTTAGTGCACCCCAACCGAATAGCCGTTAAAATGTCGGTTTTACGCACGAGCTGCCGCCTTGAAACATCACCTTTCCGAACTTTTTGCCCAGGCCCTGAAGGAAGTCGCTCCGGAACACGCCGGCACCGCTTTTGAAATCACCCGCCCCAAACAGGCGCAGCACGGCGATTTCGCCTGCAATCTGGCGCTGCAGCTGGCGCGCCCGTTGCGCGGCAACCCGCGCGAGATCGCGGCGCGACTGCTCAACGCCCTGCCCGCCTCGCCCTTTGTGGAAAAGGCTGAAATTGCCGGTGCCGGCTTCATCAACCTGTTTTTGACCCCGGATGCCAAGCAGCAGGTGATCAAACAAGTCCTGGTGCAGGGGTCTAATTTCGGACGCAGCGCCCTGGGACAAGGACTTAAAGTCCAGGTCGAATTCGTTTCCGCCAACCCTACCGGCCCGCTGCATGTCGGCCACGGGCGCGGCGCGGCATTCGGCATGAGCCTCGCGAATGTGCTTGGCGCTGCCGGCTATAAGGTCGCCCGCGAGTATTACGTCAACGATGCCGGCCGGCAGATGGATATCCTGGCGCTCTCCACCTGGCTGCGCTACCTGGAACTGAACGGCGTGCACGTCGCCTTCCCCGCCAACGCCTATCAGGGCGGCTACGTGCGCGACATGGCACGCCTGATCCAGGAAGCCCACGGCGATCGTTACCTGCACCAGCCGGGACCCATTCTGGATAGCGTACCCGCCCATGAGGAAGATGCCGAGGGCCATCTCGACGCCCTGATCGCCAATGCCAAGAAGCTGCTGGGCGAGGGTTACGCCTACATCCACAACCATGCCCTGACCGAACAACTGGAGGATTGCCGCAACGATCTGACCGAGTTCGGCGTCACCTTCGACGCCTGGTTCTCGGAAAAATCGCTCTTCGACACCGGGCTGGTGGATCGCGCCGTCGCCACCCTGGAACAGCACGGCCATATCTACCTGCAGGATGGCGCGAAGTGGTTCCGCTCCACCCGCTTCGGCGACGAGAAAGACCGCGTGGTGCAGCGCGAGAATGGCCTTTACACCTATTTCGCCTCCGACATCGCCTATCACCTGAACAAGTACGAACGCGGCTTCGACCGCATCGTCAATGTCTGGGGTGCGGACCACCATGGCTACATTGCCCGCGTCAAGGGCGCGCTGACAGCACTGGATCTAGACGCTGAACGCCTGATTATTGCTCTGGTCCAGTTCGCCGTGCTCTGGCGCGGCGAGGAAAAACTGCCGATGTCCACGCGCAGCGGAAATTTCGTCACCTTGCGCGAGTTGCGCGAGGAAGTCGGCAACGATGCCGCGCGGTTTTTTTACGTGCTGCGCAAAAGCGACCAGCACCTCGACTTCGACCTGGAACTGGCCAAATCGCAGAGCAACGAGAACCCGGTGTATTACATCCAGTATGCTCATGCCCGAATCTGCAGCGTGCTGGGGCAGTGGGGGGGCGATGCAGCAGAGCTGGCCGAGGCGGAAACCGGCGTCCTGAACGGCAAGCACGAGCTTGCCCTGATGAACCTGTTGAACGACTATTCGGGCACTGTGGAAAGCGCGGCCAGAGAACTTTCCCCCCACCTGATCGCCTATTACCTCAAGGATCTGGCTGGCGAGTTTCACAGTTACTACAATGCGGAGCAGTTTCTGGTTCCGGACGATGCTCTGCGACTGGCCCGTCTGGCGCTGATTACCGCCGTCCGGCAAGCGTTGCGCAATGGCTTGGCGCTGCTTGGCGTCGGCAGCCCGGAAAAAATGTAGATTTGGTCACTTTATGAGCCGCGATTACAAAAAATTCGACCGTCCTTCCTCCAGGAAAGGGGGTAGCCCGTTATTTATGGGCGTCCTGATCGGGCTGGTCGTCGGTCTCGCCATAGCGATCGGTGTTGCCCTATACATCAACTTCAGCCCCAAGCCCTTCGTGAGCCGAGACAAACAGCCGGAGGAAGCCGCCAAGGCAGCGGCAAAAAATGGCGGCGCCGCACAAAAGACTGCACCCGCCGAAGTGGCCGGCAAGAACGACAAACCCCGGTTCGATTTCTATACCATCCTGCCCGGCAGCGAGGCGCCGGTGTCGGAACAGGAAATCAAGCAGGCCGCAAAGCAGGAAGGCGCCGCAAAGGAGAGTTATTTTCTTCAGGTCGGTTCATTTCAGGCGGCCGCCGAAGCCGACAACATGAAGGCGCGCCTCGCCCTCCTCGGCCTGGAAGCGGTCATCCAAACGGCAGACATCCCCGACAAGGGGGTCTGGCACCGGGTGCGCATCGGCCCCTTTACCAACATCGAGGACATGAACCGCTCTCGCACCCTGCTCGCGCAGAACGACATTCCATCCAGCCTGGTCAAGGTTAAAGAGCCATCGACACATTAACTTGCTGAAATTGCTTATTTATCTGGAGTAGACAATATGGGCTTTACCCCTTTCTTGCGCGCCTTTTCCCTGCGCATTTTCCTGGCCATTGCTTTGTCCCTGGTCGGCTTCGCTGCGAAAGCAGATCTCCATCCCGGCAAGGAATATGAACTGCTTTCCCCGCCGCAAGCGGTTGAAACCGGGAAAAAGATCGAGGTTCTGGAAATTTTTGCCTACACCTGCCCGCATTGTTTCGACCTCGAGGCGGATATCAACAAATGGGCGAAGCAGCTCCCCAAGGATGTCGAGTTCCGCCGCCTGCCGGCGATTTTCCGCGATTCCTGGGCGCCTTTTGCCAAAGTGTTTTATACCTTCGAAGCCATGGGGCTGACCGAGAGGCTGCATGGCGAATTCTTCAATGCCATCCACGTCCATCACACTCGCTTCGATGACGACAAGGCACTGTTTGACTGGGTAGAAAAACAGGGCATCCCCCGGAAGAGCTTTATCGATATCTATTCTTCCTTCTCCATCCAGAGCAAGGTATTGCGTGCCAAGCAGCTTACCCGGGCCTACGGGATTAGCGGTGTTCCCGCGGTTATCGTGGATGGCAAATATCGCACCTCCGTATCGAATACCGGCAGCCATGCCGGCTTGCTGTCGGCTCTCGACCAGTTGATCAAGCAGGCGCGGCAGGAACGCGCCGGCAAGTAGAAAAATGTCTAGCCAGCCTGCCATGAGCATCTCCGTCATTCTGATCGACGACCACCCGCTGTTTCGCAAGGGATTGTCGCACCTGCTCGAGGCCGGCGAAGAGGGAATCACGGTTGCCGGGCAGTTTGCCGAGATCGGCAGCGTCCTTGGCTGGCTGCGGGACGGCGGACGCGCGGAGGTGGCCTTGCTGGATCGTAACTTGCGTGACGAGGACGGACTGACTCTGGTTCCCGAACTGAAGCGAAACGGCATCAAGGTGATCATGCTGACCGTTGCGGAAGAAGCTCACGAAATCCGGGAGGCCATAGAGCGCGGCGTTGACGGCTACGTCTCCAAAACCAGCGAACCGGCTCAGATTCTTCAGGCGATATCTACTGTCGCGCGGGGTTCTGGCTTGCCTCATTCTCCCGTCATGGATGAAACCATGCAGGGAAAGCTGGCATCGGATGCCAGCAGCAAGCTTACAACCCGCGAACTGGAAATCGTCGGGTTGGTTGCACACGGCATGAGCAACAAGGCGATTGGCGATGAGCTGGGCCTATCGGACAACACCGTGCGCAACCACCTGGGCAGCATCCTGGAAAAGCTCGGGCTCGACAACCGCGTGCAGGTCGCCACCTTTGCCCTGAAACACGGTATCGGCAGAAAGTAGGTCGGGCTTCAGCCCGACGTGTTGGATTAAAACTACTGGGTAAAGCCTTTTTCAAGGAGTTCCGAGGTCAACGCTAGCAGCCTGTCGGACTTAAAGAATCGAAGCGAAAAATGAGCTGGTCGAGGGCAGATTTTTCCGGTTTTCAAGCCAATAGTTATTCATATTGGCGCAGGAAAGCGGGGAAATATGCACCGATCAGGTCATTTTGCAGCCGATTTCCTTTAAGTCCGACTATTCCCATAAAATAAAGTTGTACCGTAAAAACATTCTATGTCCTTGATTATTGGTTACGATACTTTGATTGCCGTAAAATTAAAGTTGTATCCTGAACTTGGCAACCAATTGCAATCCGCAGCCAGAAACGCAAAATAAAGTTGTATCTTCGAGACAGTGACCTCTTACTTTTCCATCGCCAAAAAGTACAGCGCCTGATAAGTTTGCCATTATCTGAGTATCCAGCGAAGCGCTATCTGTCACGGATCGCCCCATAGGAGCCAAACCATGATCGCCTAATGGCGCCACCAGATGATCGCCGTAATGGCGCCATCGCAGGATCGGCATAAAGGCGCCAGTCCATGATCAGATAATGGCGCCACCCCACCCAGAATCAA